>JAHJUF010000365.1 GCA_018829095.1 Pseudomonadota bacterium
TGGAGGGGGTGGACCGCCCAGAGGAGCGCGATGAAAAAGGCCAGGGCCGGGGCCCGGGGGCCGAAGGTTCCCGAGAGCCGGGGCCCGGAAAAGGTGGCCAGAAGCACGCCGAACAAAAGCAGGGAGGCCAGGACGTGCACCGCGAGGTTGAACAGGTGGTACCCAAAGGGGTCCAGGCCACCCAGGGCGTGGTTCACGGCCAGGGAGAGCTGGATCACGGGGCGGGTGGCCACCCCGGGAGGGACATCCTTCCAGATGTTCAGGAAAGCCCCGTCAGGGGAAAGGGAGGGGTTCTCCACGATGCCCGGCAGGTCGTCGTAGACGAACGGCCCGGAAAGGCTGTTGGCAAAGGCTCCCATCACCGCCAGGATCAGGACCCCGGCGGCGGCCATGGAAAGCCATGGAGGATTCCGAAACGTCATGCATTCCCTGGGGTTGCGATTCGAAGGTGCGGCGGCTGATCCGTTCCGAATAGTTGTATCCCGTATGATCCGCCCGGGCAACCGCAAATGAATCCATGTGGCCCCATGAAAAAGCCCCCCCTTTTCAAAGGGGAGTTGGGGGGATTCCTGCCGACCGCCGGGGAGCGGGGTTCAGGAGGATGCGCTCCAAGCCGGACCTGTCCGAATGTCTTTCCTTCCAATCTCCCGGCGTCCTGGGGCCAATCCCCACGGTCCCCGGGTGGCGGGAAACCTTGCAACCTGCGCCCCTTGTGTGGCATCCGTTACGCTGGGCCATGAACTGGAACTCCGGGAAAGGCGGTCAGATGAGCCCTTGGGCAATCGGCGCGGGAAACGGGGAGGAGGCGGGCCTGGAGCTTTTCAGGCGCTCCGGACGCTCCCGGCCTGGGAAGGGGGAGGCCCCGGGCCCCCGGTCCGGCCCGGAAACCGGGGAGGGCGAAGGCTATGGCAAAAAAATCCGGTGCGCGGCCTGCGGGTCGGGCGTGACCTCCCGGGACCGGAAAACGGAGAGGGGCGGGTCCCATGAGCACAGCTTCTTCAACCCTGTCGGGCTGGTGTTCGTCATCGGCTGTTTCACGGACTGTCCCGGCTGCGCGGTGTTGGCTCCGCGCAGCACGGAATTCACCTGGTTTCCCGGCCACGCCTGGCAACTGGCCCTTTGCCGGGCCTGCCTGGAACACCTGGGCTGGCGCTACGTCTCCCCGGACGGGGACAGCTTCTTCGGCCTGATCCTGGACCGTCTGGTGGAAAGGGACTGAGGCCGGGCTGCTCGGCGAGCCACAATGTGGACCGCCATCCCCCCTTTTTCCAAGGGGGGAGACCTGCCCGGGACGCCCTCTGCAACCGTTCTGTCTTGGAGGGCGAGTACGCTTCAGCCGGATGAACCGGCTTTTCTTGCAACGACGCCAAAATCCTACTCATTTGATCACAACCCGGGTTCAGTGGAGCGTCCGGGCGGCGGCCAGTTCTTCCAGCGCATCGGCTGCGGCCTCCCGGACTTCGGCGGACCGGCTGGAGAGGTCCCGGATCTGTTCAAGGCGGGGAATGAGGTCCGCACGGCCCGTCTGGCCCAAAAGGTACAGGAGGTCGCCCTGGGCCTGGGTGTCGTCCGTGGCCAGGAAACGTTCCCAAAGGAGGTCCCCGGCGGCGGCGGCGAGATCCGGGGCCAGGGCCGCCAGGTGCTCGAAGGCCGCCATGGCCCCCAGGCGCACGGACCACAGGGGATGGGCGGCTATATCCAAAAACGCCGGGAAGAATTTGCCGGCGTCGGCCATCAGGCGGGCGAGTTTTTCCGCCTCGCCTTCCCCGGTCATGGCCTTCAGGGAATCGGGGCCCAGGAGGGCCGGGTCCCGGTCCGCAGCCACGGCCGCCAGTTCCCCGGGGTCCACGGCCCCGGTCCAGGAGAACCCCCCGCCGTCCAAAAACACCGTGGGCGCGGATTTCACCGAAAATGCGGCCGCCTTTTCCGGGAACAGAAGCCCGTCCACCACCGTGACCCGCACCCGGGGGCTTTCCAGGGCCAGGGAGAGGAGGGCCAGGACAGCCCGGGGGCAGTGGGGGCAGCCGGGCATCACGAACACCGTGAACCAGGCCGGGGCGGGGAGCGTTGCGAGCTTTTTTGCCACAGGGCCGGGCAGGGCCGGGGCTTCCCCGGACAAGGCCGCCAGGAAAGGGGCAAGTTCAAGCCCCGAGGGCACGGTCTGGAAATAGAGGTTGTTCCCCAGCCGGATGGACGGGGCCGGAGCCATGCCTGGGTCCTCGCGCTTTACGGTGACCTCCGGGGCCAGCCCGGAAAGCTCGTCCAGGAATTTTTGCATTTCCCGGGCCTGGGGGGCATCGGAGGGATGGAATACCAGGCGGGCCTCCCGGGTCGCGGCCTGGGTCCAGGCCAGGATGGTTTCGCGGTCTGTCGCGTTCATGCGGCTTCCTCCGTGGCCCAGGTCACGGCGCGTTTCCCGCGCAAAAACCGTTGGGCCATGGAAATCCCCGTGGCCGTGGCCGTGAACTCGATGAGTTCCGGCACGGAAATGCGCTGGTTGAACCCCCCCAGGTGGGGGCCGGTGATCAGGGTGATGTCCGCCTCGCCCCGGGTCGCAGGGCCGGTGTGCCCCCGGCTGGCCAGGAATTCCGTGAACTCCACGTTGCTCAGCCTCTGTTGGTCGTGGACCCGGAGGACCTCCGCCATGTCCCGGTCCACGCCCATCTGTTCGATCATGGCCCGGGCCACCCGGTCGCAATCCACGGGGAGATCCGGGGCGGGCGCACCGGAAAAACCCCGGCACCAGCCGTCCAGGATGGCTTCCAGCATCCGGGCCAGGAGGCCGGGGTCAAAGAGGTCCCGGGTGTCTGCCGGTTGTCCGTCCGGGCCCGGGCCGCGCCGGTCCGGGGCCTGGTTGCGGAACCAGCTCCCGGCCACCAGGGCCATGGCCAGAATCTGATTCCCCGCGTGGATGTACAGCTCCCGCCGGTTGCCGGAA
>JAHJUF010000366.1 GCA_018829095.1 Pseudomonadota bacterium
GGCAAAGCCCATGAACTCATGGAGGTGAACGAGGCCCTTCGCTCCCTCCTGCGCCAGGCCCAGACCGACGCGGACAGGACCGAACAGCGGGTAGTGGCCAACGTGGAGGATTTCGTCATCCCCTACGTCACCCGCCTCCGGGGCACTCCCATGGACACGGATCAGCATACCTACTTAAACGTGATCGAGTCCAACCTGCGGGAGATCATTTCGCCCTTCATGCGCCGGGCCGGCAGCCGGCACCCCAACTTGACGCTCAGGGAAATCGAAGTGGCCAACCTGGTGCGCATGGGCAAGACCAGCAAGGAGATCTCCCGCCTGTTGAACATCCCCCGCCGGACCGCGGATTTCCACCGGGACAGCCTGCGCCGGAAGCTGGGCCTGAAGAAGACCCGCCAGAACCTCAGGGCCTTCCTGGCCTCCATGACCTAGGAGCCGCCCCGGCCATACCACAGATTCGGGACCGGACAAGAACCCCCGCGCGGCAAGCCTGCCGAGCGGGGGTTCCTTTGTTCAGCGTCGGGCGTGGTTCCCGTACCTGTGTTGGCAGCCTGTTCAAAAACGATGAGATGCAAGCCAGCCCACCCGGCCTTCGGCCGTGCGGGGACCCCGACGCCGCACGAATCCCGAGGAATGAGGCGAGCTTTCACCCCAAGGAATCTTCGATTCCCTGGGGACCCCGATCCTGTACGCCCCAGTGACGAGGGAAGAAGTGCAACGCCGCAGATCGCGTTTTTGGGCAGTCAAAGAAACAGGCTGTTCAAAAACGATGAGATGCAAGGCGCACGAATCCCGAGGAATGAGGCGTACTGCTGTACGCCGCAGTGACGAGGGAAGAAGTGCAACGCCGCAGATCGCGTTTTTGGGCAGCCTGTTAGCGCAGTCCGGCCAGGGCCTGGAGGATGTAGGCCGGGGTCTCCGGGCCCACGGCGGCCGCTGCGCCGGGCAGTCCGGCCAGGGTACGAAGCGCCGCCACCAGGTCCGCCACGTCCACTCGGCCGTCCAGGTTCACGTCCCCGGCCGCCAGATCCAGGCGAAAGTCCATGAGCACGCTGGCGGTTCCCACGGCCGCCGCCCGGCGGATGTCCCGGGGCAGGGGCCCGCCAGAGAAGACCAGCACATAATCCCCGGCCGCCTCCATGGGCACGGCGAATCCCCCGGCCGCGCCGGTTACGGCATAGTACGCACCGTGATCCGGCGTGACGCTCACCCCGGAAACCCCCTCCCCGGGGTCGTACATGGCGTTGTTGTTTTCATCCTCCCACACCGTGCCCACCAGGAACCGGTCGAACACGTTTTGGCTATAGGGGTCGGCCTGGCAGAAGTTCCCGGCCACCACCAGGGGGCCCACCTCGGATTCGGGGTCGGATTCGGGCACCACGGCCAGCCCGGCGTTGGTCAGGCCCCGGTCCAGGGCGGTGTTCAGGTCCATGAGGGCCACCCGGTGTCCCCGGCCCGGCTGCATGCCGCTATCATCGTCAGAAGGTCCCCAGTCGATGTTGAACCCCGCGTGGGCGTACACGATGCCCTCGGCATAGGAATACACGATGCCCGACCAGGCGGTGTAATCGAACCCGGCTTCATCCACCCGGGCGAGTTGGCCATCGTGAGGGGAATAGGCTGCTGCGGGATCGGCGATGAGGTATTCCGTGTGTGCCAGGGACGCGCTCCATAGCCGGACGTCGAAGGCCGCTGGCGGCCGGGCCGGGAGGGCGTCGAACTCTTGTCGCAGGAGGTCCCGGTCCACCTCGAAGTAGTCCATGGCCGCTTCCACATCCGGATCTCCCGTGTCTGCCAGCCATTGGCCCTCGGCGTGGGGATCGGACCGGGCCCGGTTCAGGAGCCAGAGCAGGGCCTGCTCGTTGCCGTCCGGGTGCAGGCCGTCCGGGGTCTTGTGGAAAGTCCACTCCTGGTCCGGGGCCTGGGTCTTATGGGCGGCTGTTTTCGTGGAGGAAGCATCCGGAGCCTTGAGAGCGCCGGGCGGGTCCGGGGCGGGTGCCCGGGGCGCCGGGGGAGCGGCGAAGCCCGGAAGGGAGAGGAAAAAAAGGCCAAGGGCCAGGCAGACGGCAGGGCGCATGGGGAAGGTCCTTTCGAGCGAATTTTCGCACAGCCGGAAGGATATGTCCAACCCAAGCCTGGAAATAATTTTCATTTCAATTAAAAAATCAGGTGATTACGTCAAATGGATTGCAGCGCTTCCTGCGGGGCCGGAAGGCTCTTTTTCATCCGGGCAGGCAATTCCCCTTCTTGAGAAAATCCGTGAAATCCGATATTTGGAATCTCGCATCCCCTCCTGTTCGTCCATCGCCCCGCGAAACGGACCCTGCAAACCATTGCCCAGGGAAATGGAGTCCATGACTGTCCTGCTCTGCCTGATCTTCTTCCTGTCCGGGGCCTCGGCCCTGGTGTTCGAGATGCTTTGGTTCCAGCTGGCGGGCCTGAGCTTCGGCTCCAGCGTGTGGGCCGCCTCCCTGGTGCTGGCCAGCTTCATGGGCGGCCTGGCCCTGGGCAACGGGCTCATGGCCTGGAGAGGCTCGCGGGTGCGCCGCCCCATTGTTTTCTACGCGGCAGCCGAGGCGGTCATCGGGGCCACGGGCCTTGGCCTGGTGCTCCTGTTTCCCCACCTCAGCGGCCTCCTGGCCCCCCTGTTTTCGCCTTTCCTGGACCAGCCCCTGCTCCTGAATTTCCTCCGGGCCGCCGTGGCGGTCTGCCTCATGGTGGTGCCTGCCACGGCCATGGGGGCCACGCTCCCCTTGCTGGTGCGGGCCCTGTACGCTCGGGTTCCCAACTTCGGCCGGGTCCTGGGAGGTCTTTACGGCTGGAACACCCTGGGGGCCGTGGCCGGGGTCATGGCGGCGGAGATGATCCTGGTGCCGGGCCTGGGCCTCCGGGGCTCGGGTTTCGTGGCTGCCGGGGCCAACCTCGTTGCCGCCTGCCTGGCCCTTTGGGTGAACGCCCGGGTGCGGGGCCGGGAGGCCGCCTTGCCCGAGGATCGGCACGCACGGGAGGCCCTCTCCGGCGGGAACTCCCGTTTTCTCGTGGCCGCCTTTCTGTCCGGGTTCATCCTCCTGGCCCTGGAGGTGGTCTGGTTCCGCTTTCTTCTGTTGTACATCGGGCCTTATTCCTGGCCCCTGGCGGTCATGCTGGCCTCGGTGCTCCTGGGAATAGCCGCGGGCGGCCTGGCGGCCTCCCGCTGGTTCGTCCGGGACCCGGACGCCCATAGGCATCTTTCCGCCATCCTGCTGGCGGGCGGCTGTGTCCTGGTCCTTCTCTACGCGGGTTTCGGCCGGGTCCAGGGGCTCACCAACGGCATGGGTCCAAGGCCGCAAATCATAAGCATCTGCCTCTACTACCTCTTCCCGGTTTCCTTCCTGTCCGGGATCGTTTTCACCATGCTGGGCCGGGCCCTTCATTTCCGCATGGGCTCGGAGACCCGGGCCAGCGGCCTCCTGACCCTGGCCAACACCACGGGAGCCATGGCCGGCTCCCTTTTGGCGCCGGTCCTTTTCCTGCCGGTCCTGGGCATGGAAAAAACCTTTTTCGCCTTTGCCCTTCTGTACGGGCTGGTGGCGCTCCTGACCCTGCCGTCCGGGGCTGCGGGCAGGGGGCCGGGACGGGCGTTCCTGGCCGCGGCCGGGCTGGCCTGGGTAACGATTCTGGCCCTGTTTCCCTTCGGCCTCATGGAGGCCAAGTACTTGAACGCCCCCTACCGGTCCTACCTGGCCCGGGGGGAGGAGCGGGTGGCCCTGCGGGAAGGGGTTACGGAAACCATCCAGTATCTGGAGCAGAAGCTTTTGGGGGAGCCGTACTATCACCGTCTCGTGACCAACAACCATTCCATGAGCGCCACGGACGTCCTGTCCCGGCGGTACATGAAGATGTATGTCTGGCTGCCCATGGCCGTGAACCCCGGGGCGAAAAACGCCCTGCTCATGTGCTTCGGCTGCGGGCAGACCGCCAAGGCCCTCACCGATACACGGACGCTGACCAACATCGACATGGTGGACATCTCCCGGGACGTGGTGGACATGGCCAAGGTGGTGTATCCCGACCCGGCCGAAAACCCGGTGAACGACCCCCGGGTCAGGGTCTACATCGAGGACGGCCGGTTCTTCCTCCTGACCTCCCAGCGGAAGTACGACATCATCACCGGCGAACCGCCGCCGCCCCTGCACAGCAGCGTGGTGAACCTCTACAGCCGGGAATATTTCGAACTGGTGAAAAACGCCCTGGCGCCGGGGGGCGTGTTCACCTACTGGCTGCCGGTCATGACCATGAACCCCGCCCACGCCCGCTCCATTCTCCGGGCCTTCTTGGACGTGTTTCCCCAGGGCTCCCTGTGGACCGGCTCGGGCTACGAGTGGATGATGGTGGCGGTCCGGGACCCGGCGAGTCCCCCGGACGAGGAGGCCTTCACCCGCCAGTGGCGGGACCCGGGAGTGTTTCCGGAGATGCAGGCAACGAGCCTGACCCGGCCCGGCCAGCTGGGAACTATGTTCATGGCGGACGGGAACCGCCTGGCCCAATGGGTGGGGGACGCTCTGCCCGTGGAGGACGACCACCCCAGGCGCCTTGGATTCACCACGGATTTCGACCCGGATCGCAAAGAGGTCTTCCGGGCTTTCATGATGGATCCCGGCGCGGAGAAAAATTTTTTCCAGAGCCCGGGCATCGCCCGTATGTGGCCGGAACCGGTGAAGGAAAAGACCCGCCCCCACTTCCAGGTGCGGGACTTTGTGGTCCCCCTGTTCGCCAACCCGGCTCAGGAAACCCCCCAAATCCTCTCCCGGGTTCTGAACTGCATGGAGTCGCCCCTGCTCCGGGACTACGTGCTCTGGGCGTTTCTGAGCACCCCCCGGGCCGGGGAGATCGCCCGGCAACGGGTGGAGAAAAACCCCGAAGGGGCGAACTGGAAGGCCCATTATCACCTGGGAGCCCTGGCTGCTTCCCAGGGGAGGCTCCTGGAGGCGGAAAGGCATTTCGAACAGGTTGGCCGGGCCACGGGACCCAGGGACTGGCAGACCTATTTCATGCGCATCTACCTGTTGTACCGGGGAGGCCGGGCGGAGGAAGCCCGGCGGCTCAAGGAGGAATACGCCGCCCTGCCGGGCACGGACCGGGAAATGCGTGTCCAAAGCCTGGAGGCCTTCTGGAAAAATCTCCTGTCCCTGCCGGAAAACCGGGGGTGATCCCGGGAGGTCTGCAGGGGGATGGTTTTCAATAAGCAAAGGGAACCACGAGCAGGCAACAGGCAGGCTTTGAAAATCGCAGGTTTTATTGGAGGGGGTGCGGGGGGACCTTTTTTTCCCAAAAGAAAGGTCCCCCCGCATTTTGGTCTATTCGGACACCCCCTGGCGGGCGGCCCGGAGCTGGCCGCAGGCGGCGGCGATGTCGGCTCCCTTGGACTGGCGGATCACGGCGGTGAAGTTGGCTTTCAGGAGCACCTGCTGGAAGGCCAGGACCGCAGCCTCGTCCGGGCGTTCATACGGGGCCCGGTCATGGGGGTTGAAGGGGATGAGATTGATCTTGGCCCGGCGGGGGGAGAGCATCCGGGCAAGTTCCCGGGCCTCGGCCAGGGAGTCGTTCACCCCGGCGAGGAGCACGTACTCAAAGGTGATGCGGCGGCCCGGGCGCAGGGGGAACGCGTCGCAGGCGGCCAGGAGGTCCCGGATGGGGTGAATCCGGTTCACGGGCATGATGGCCGAGCGGGTCTCGTCGTCCACGGCGTTCAAGCTGATCGCCAGGTTGACCCTGGTGTCCTGGCCCAGGCCCACGATTTTGGAGGCCAGCCCCGCCGTGGACACGGTGACGCGGCGGCCCGCGAAGGACAGCCCCTGGTGAGCGTCCAGGATGAGGGAAAGGGCGGTCCGGAGGTTTTCGTAGTTGGCCAGGGGTTCGCCCATGCCCATGAACACCAGGTTGGTGAGCCGGTCCGGCCCCTGGAGCATGGCCAGGACGTCCCGGACCTGGGCCACCATCTCCCCGGCGGTGAGGTTCCGGGAAAGGCCCTCGGCCCCGGTGCGGCAGAAGGCGCAGCCCATGGCGCAGCCTATCTGGGATGACACGCACAGGGTGTGGTGGTCCCGCTCGGGCATGAGCACGGCCTCTACGGACTGGCCGTCCGCCAAGCCGAAAAGGAATTTTTCCGATCCGTCCGAGGACTCGGCGCGTTCCAGGACGTCCAGCCGCGGGATGGTGAAATTTTGGGCCAGCTCCTCCCGGAGATCCTTGCCCAGGTCTGTCATGTCCTCGAAGCGGTCCATCTGGCGCAGGCAGATCCATCTCAGGATCTGGGCGGTCCGGTAGGGAGCGATTCCCCGGGCCTTGAGCCAGGCTGAAAGCCCGGGGGCGCCCAGGTCCAGGATATCGGATTGCGGGGCAGGATCGGTCATGATAAACTGATGCCGTTTCCTTGCGGTCCCGGCCGCCGGGCAAGGCGCGCGCGGGACCTGTCATGGAGAACCCTCGGAAGAGGGCGCTTTCCTTTTCACCCGCAACCGGCGCGGGCATGCCGGTGAATCCCCTTGCGCGCAAGGGGTAACTCCGGGTTTCGGCTTGACATACCACCTTTGCCGGACTACCATCAACAATTTCATTGCCAGGCGCGAAGTACGCGCCGGCCGGACACACGTAACGGGGCGTTTTTTTTATGTTCGACAACCTCTCCGACCGGCTCAACAGCGTCTTCAAGAAGCTCAAGGGCCAGGGCAAGCTTTCGGAGAAGAACGTCGAGGAGGGCATCAAGGAGGTCCGCATGGCCCTCCTGGAGGCCGACGTCCATTACAAGGTCGTCAAGGCCCTGTTGGCTTCCATCCGGGAGCGCGCATTGGGCCAGGAGGTCATGGAGAGCCTCACCCCCGGACAGCAGGTGGTGAAGATCGTCCACGAGGAGCTGCGCCGCCTCATGGGGGACCGCCACGAGGACCTGCGTCTGGGCTCGGCGCTCCCGGCCGTGATCATGCTGGTGGGCCTTCAGGGCTCGGGCAAGACCACCACCGCCGGGAAGCTCGCGGTGTATTTGCGGGGAATGGGCAAGCGGCCCTTTCTCGTTCCGGCGGATGTTCAGCGCCCTGCGGCCGTGGAGCAGCTCACCAAGATCGCCAAGGAGATTTCCGTTCCGGTCTACGCCACCCTGCCGGGTTCCGACCCGGTGGCCGTGTGCCGGGCCGGGAGGCAGGAGGCTGCCAGCCAGGGGGCCGAGGTGGTGATCCTGGACACAGCCGGGCGGCTTCACGTGGACGAGGGCCTCATGGCCGAGCTCCGCCGGATCAAGGATGACCTCCACCCGGCGGACATCCTCCTGGTGGCCGACGCCATGACCGGCCAGGACGCCGTGAACATGGCCCAGGCTTTTGACCAGGCCTTGGACATCGGGGGCGTGGTCCTGAGCAAGATGGACGGCGACGCCCGGGGCGGCGCGGCCCTGTCCATCCGCCACATTACGGGCAAGCCCGTGAAATTCGTGGGAACCGGGGAGAAACCCAACGCCCTGGAGCCTTTCCACCCGGACCGCATGGCCGGCCGCATTCTGGGCATGGGCGACGTGCTGACGCTCATCGAAAAGGCCCAGGGCGCGGTGGATGTCCAGAAGGCCGCGGAGCTGGAAAAGAAGCTCCGGAAGAGCGAGTTCACCCTGGAGGATTTCCGGGACCAGATGGCCCAGGTGCGGAAAATGGGGCCCATTGAGGATATCCTCTCCATGATCCCGGGCCTGAAGGGCAAGATGAAGGGCTTGAAGGTGGAGGACCGCGATTTTGTCCGCATCGAAGCCATCATCAACTCCATGACCGCCAAGGAGCGGCGTCAGCCGGGAATCATCAACGGCAGCCGCCGGAAGCGCATCGCCGTGGGATCCGGCACTTCGGTCCCGGAGGTCAACCGCCTGCTCAAGGATTACGACCAGGCCATGAAGCTCATGAAGAAGTTCAGCAAGGGCGGCCTGCGCAACATGGGCCGCATGATGGGAATGTAAGGGAACTCCGCCCGGGGACCGACTCCGGCCGGGCGGTCGAAATGAAAGCGGCATCCGACACTTTTTTTACAAGGAGAACGGACAAAGATGGCGACGAGAATCCGGCTGGCCAGGCACGGAGCCAAAAAACGGCCTTTCTACCGCATCGTGGTGACGGAAAGCGAGTCTCCCCGGGACGGACGTTTCATCGAGATCGTGGGAACGTACAACCCCCTGGACAACCCGGCCACCGTGGTGCTGAAGGAAGAGCGCATCAAGCACTGGATGGACCAGGGCGCGACCTGTTCGGACACGGTGACGAGCCTGTTGAAAAAACAGGCCAAGTCCGCGCCCCCGGCGGCCTGAAGCCGCCCCCGGCGAAGACCGGGGGACCTTTCCTTTCACCTCACAAGCTTCTTTCCCGACCGGCTTCGGATTCGGAGTGGGCTTTAGGCCCCATCCCCTTCGCCAAGGAGAGGCACCATGAAGGACCTGATCAGGTACGTGGCTGAGGCTTTGGTGGATCACCCGGAACAGGTGGATGTTTCCGAGGTGGAAGGCGAACAGACGTCCGTCATCGAACTCAAGGTGGCCAAGGAGGACCTGGGCAAGGTCATCGGGAAGCAGGGGCGCACGGCCCGGGCCATGCGCACCATCCTTTCCGCCGCCTCGGCCAAGGTGAAGAAACGGGCCGTCCTGGAAATCATCGAGTAGGCATGGATCAGGACGAACTCGTACGGGTGGGCACCCTGGGCGCGGCCCATGGGCTCCGGGGAAGCCTCCGCCTGGTCTCGGACCTTGAGGACCCGGGGATCATCGCTCCCGGCCTGGAGATTTGCCTGGACGTCCGGGGGAAAATCCGGTGGGTGGAAGTGCTGACGGCAGCTCCTCACAGGAAGGGACTTCTGGTCTCCCTGAAGGGCGTGGACACCAGGGAACAGGCCATGGAACTCACCGGCGCTCCGGTGTCCATTCCCCGGTCCCGGTTCCCGGAGCCCGGGGAGGGGACCTATTATTGGTTTGACATCCTGGGCCTGTCCGTGTTCACGTCGGCCGGCCAAGGATTGGGAACCATCCGGGCCATCATCCCCACCGGGGCCAACGATGTGTATGAGGTGATGGACGAGGCGGGCAACGAAACCCTGGTTCCGGCCCTGGAATGGGTCATAGAGAGCGTGGATCTTTCGGCCGGGAAAATGGTGGTGACGCTGCCCGAGGGTTTGTGACGTGTTCCTGACGGCCCTGACGTTGTTCCCGGAGATGTTTTCCGGGCTTTTCACCACCGGGGTCCTGGGCCGGGGCGCGGCGGCTGGAATCATCACCTGCCGGGCCGTGAACATCCGGGATTTCGCCTCGGGCCGGCACATGGTGACCGATGACCGGCCTTTTGGCGGCGGCTCTGGCATGGTCATGAAGCCCGAACCCCTTGCGGGGGCCATTGCCGAGGCCCGGAGGCTCTGCCCCGTGGCCCGGGTGGCGCTGCTCTCCCCCCGGGGCCGGCCCTTCAGCCAGGCCGTGGCCCGGGAGTATGCGGACCTCGACGGCCTGACCCTGGTGTGCGGGCGTTACGAGGGCGTGGACGAGCGCATCACGGATCTGGTGGATGAGGATCTCTCGTTGGGGGACTTCATCCTCTCCGGGGGCGAACCCGCCGCCATGGTGGTCATGGACGCGGTGGCCAGGCTCGTGCCGGGCGTTCTGGGAAACGCAGAGAGCGCCGGGGACGAGTCGTTTGAAAATGGGCTTTTGGAGCATCCCCAGTACACCCGGCCCCGGGAGTTTTTGGGGGAGGGGGTTCCTGAGGTGCTCCTTTCCGGCGACCACGGGGCCGTGGACGCCTGGAGGAAAAAGGCGTCCCTGTTGAGGACTCTGGCGGACCGGCCGGACCTTTTTCGGGACAGGCCCCTGGATAAAGAGGAGGCGGATCTGCTCCGCCGGTGGAAGCGGGAGATTGACGAGGTCCTTGCCGCCCAGACTGTACCTGGCCCTGCTGCACCATCCGGTCACGGATAGGAACGGCCAGGTGGTGACGTCGGCGGTGACCAACCTGGATCTCCACGA
>JAHJUF010000043.1 GCA_018829095.1 Pseudomonadota bacterium
CAAAATCAGGGGCCTACTACCCCCTGAACGCTTACAAAGAAAGAGACGACCTTCTGCGATACTGGGGGGAAATCCTGCGGACTCTGAACGAGGGCCGAACACAACTACCCGATGATCCATCAGCACCATTCTAACTAACCGATACTACACGATGTTTATCCTTTGGTGTTCAAATTGAACACTCAGGACAACTAAAGCGTGGTACTCCATGAGTGATTTCGGGGTCTTGCGCTTGCCAACCTGACCCTTTGAAATCAAAAGCCCACCCTGCGCCCCGTGGCCACCCTGGGGCATCAACAAGAGCAAAGCCGACACTCGACCAAGCCCCGAGAAAGCCGTCAATCCTGGGGTCTCTTAGGGCGTCACAGGGCCATTCGTCTTCCTGGCCCCCGGACCTGCGAAACGACACCCTGCCAAGTGGGACAGGTCCACCCCGAAGTCCAACTTGAGGATGGCTTCCTCATATAGCTTTTGGGCTGTGTTGGACCCCGTGTAACGGCTTGTGACCCCATCACGGGAATGACCCAGGGCGTCCTTGATGAGGGGCATGTCAACCCCGTGGGCCTGCAATTGAGCCGCGAAAGTATGCCGGAAAGAATGGAATGATTTCTTCCCGACAATCCCAAGGCGGTCCCGGTACTGGCCGAACCATCGGGTGACGTTCTTACCGCAACCACCCGCTCCCTTGGTAAGTTCGGGGAATAGCTGGCGCGTATTCTTCCTCTGCTTCACGGTATCGACATACCCTGGCAGGTCAAGGTATTCGGCAATCAAGGGATGCAGAGGAATCAAGCGTTCACTTGTGGCGTTCTTCAGCTCCTTGTCTTCGGTGTTGTCATTTAAGTCCAGCACCCAAACACCGGATTCCTGCCGGATGTCCTCAAGGTGAAGCTGGGCAAGCTCGGTTAGTCTGGCCCCGGTGAAGAGTCCAAGGACAGGCATCCAGAATTGATAGGGGTGCTTGTGCCTGTCTCCCCTATACTCCGGCGTACCGAAGAGTGCCTCCAGGTCCTCAGGGGTGAAGGAGTCTCTATCCTTGTCCGCTCTGGTCTTGACGCGGATTGCCATGCCTTTTGCGGGATTCCTCGCTATGAAGCCCTCGTTTTCAGCGAACCCCAAGACAGCCTTGACCCGGCCCAGGTGCTTATTCACCGTCCTCGCGGCCAGGGTTCCACCCGCTGATTCCATTTGGGCCAGTTCCCGGGCAGTCTTGCCAAGCTGCTTTTGTTGTTTCCGCAGGTCAGGGGGAAGCTTCTGAATGATGTCCTTGAAGTCCCTCACCATGGCAGCGTCAATCCGATTCACCGGCTGATCCCCGACAATCTCAAGGAACAGGCTCAGGCTCCCCATGATTTCCTTTTCTGATTTCTCCTTCCAGTTGTCCCCCGCCTTGCGGTCTTCCCGGTAGCGCTCGATAACATCGGACAGCCGAGCGGATTCATGCGACTCGCCTTCCTGTATGGCTTGGGTCTCTTCGGGGGGATTGGCCGCGTGGGCAAAGGAATGCGTAGGGTCTTCGGAATAGTCTCCCCGGTCTCGCCGGTGAAGGAGTTGATCCCGATGATACATCCATTTGATGAGTTCTCGGCATAGCACCTGGAATTCTTCTGATTCGGGTTCGGCTTCCAGGCCGTTTCTTTCGAGGAGGTCCTTGGCCCATAGAGTGGCAAGGGAGTTATCGCAACGTGCAAGATGATCCGTGTAGATGCCCAGAATCTTGCTTTCCACCCATGCTTTCCTGCCGGGTTCCCATGTTGTGTCCTCGGGACCCTTGGTTGCTCTGAAGCGTTCATCCCGGTCCATGTACTCCTGGAAATCCTTTTGGAGTATCCGCTTGATATCCTGACGAGTGAGCTTCGCCATGCATTCCCCGCTTCGTATGCTCTGGAAAAGATTGATTGCTCGTGCAGCGAAGGCTCCTGCCCGGCGTCTGGCGATTCGCAATGATCCGGCACGGAGTGAATACCTCAGTTCGGTTCGCCCGACAACTGGGCGGATGTCCTTGGGTACGGCCATGCGGAAGATGTAGCCAGAGGGGAGCTGAAGGAGGTATGATGGAGATTTCGAGTAGCCCACGCGAAAACCTTCCGCGTCTCCCATTGGGCAAGCATTGTATCAAGGCTTTGTACAAGAGACGGCTTACCGCGTGGCAAGCCTTGGAAAACCAGGAGGAGTAGGGAAATGGTGGCGATGCAGGGAATTGACCCCCGGACACTGCGGATATGAGCCGCATGCTCTAACCGTCTGAGCTACATCGCCACGCGAAGCGGCCTTATATCCATGATCGGGCGATTTTGTCAAGCAGCAATAGCACCGCCATCGCTCCTGGAACGCAAGCTCAAGAGGGCCGGAGCGGGGGTGGGAAACACGAACCAAAGGGATTCCTTTTCCCGTCCAAGGGTGCCCGGGGTTGATCCCGGCCGCAAAATCGTTATCCTGGGAAACCCCCGGCCCGCTCCGGGAACCGGACTTCAGACCGCGAACCCCTGGAGGCGTTCATGCATCCCTTTGACCAGGACCTGGCCATCGAACAGACGGACCTGAACCTCTTTTCCATGAACGTGTCGGACAACTGGCTCATCAACAAGGTGTCCAACGGCGGATACCTCATGGCCGCCCTGGCCCGGGCCATGATGGGACGCACGGAAAAGGAGAAGGCTCCGGTCCTCACGGCCAACTACATATACCGCACCATCCCGGGCCCGGCCCGGATCTCCGTGGAGAGCTTCGCCCAGTCCAAGAGCTTCGACCGCCTGGAAGCCCGCCTTTCCCAGAATGGCAGAGAATGCGTCCGGGCCTGGGGCACCTTCCGGGACGGGGACCTGGGCTGTGATTTCATCCGCCACGAGGCAGACTCCCTGGAGATTCCGCCCCCGGACCAGTGCGTGTCCATCCCGGAAATGCCCGGCTACACCCTGTTCCGCCATGCGGACGTGCGCCTGGACCCGGCCTGCGCCGGTTGGATGACAGGAAAACCCAATACAAAAAAATCCGAGCAGCGCGGCTGGATCGCCTTCCGGGAACCCCGCCCCTGGGACCTTTTCTCCGTGGCCCTCGCCACCGACGCCTTCCCCCCGGCCATCATGGCCTCCCAGGGCATGCTCGCCTGGGTCCCCACCCTGGAACTGTCCATCAGCATCCGAAAGATCCCCACCACCCCCCGCCTGAAATGCGCCTTCACCTCCCGCCACATGGACTGCGGCATCCTGGAAGAAGACGGCCAGATCTGGGACGAACAAAACAACCTCATAGCCCTATCCCGCCAAACGGCACAATTTCGGGTGTGAGATAAATGGAAATTGGGGGGAACCCTTTTTTCGAAAAAAAGAGAGTTCCCCTCAAACCCCCCTCCCAGAAAAAAGTTGCATCATGGGGCTTTCGCCGCTCCACCCGCGTTGCCGAAGCCCTCCACAGGCCCACAGGCTCCCCCTGGCAACCGGGCCTCCCCCTTCCCAACGGGGGGCAGGGGGGATTCGCCCAGGGGCCGGGCATTTCCGGAAAATACGTTGATTGTAAAAGAAGTGTCACCCGGAGAACAATTTGGCTTATAGGCCTCCTTCTCATGGTAAGCCTTTGCATCTCCTATTGGGGAAACTTTTTAGGAAAGGGCATTCCATGAAAAAAACGGTCTTTGACACACCAGGAATCAATTTGTTGTTTCGCGCCATTTCCAGGGTTGGCTTTTGGGCAACGGGCTGGAAAATGGAGGGCTCCCCTCCGGAGGGCCCCAAATACGTTCTTATTGCCGCTCCCCATACATCCAACTGGGATCTATTGGCCACCTTGTGTTTGGCCTTCAATTACAAAATCAAGGTTTATTGGATGGGAAAGGACAGCCTTTTCCGTTTTCCGGCCGGGCCTGTGCTCAAATGGCTGGGGGGAATCCCCGTTGTGCGGGACCGTTCCACCAACATGGTGGAACGGCAGGTACGGGAGTTTGAAAATAACGACCGGCTCATTCTCATTGTTCCTCCCGAGGGAACACGCGGCAAGGTCAAATACTGGAAAACGGGTTTTTATCATATCGCCCATCTGGCCAAGGTGCCCATCGCCATGGGCTTTATTGACTTCGAACGCAAGGCGGGAGGCTTCGGCCCCGCCTTCATTCCCACCGGGGATCTGGAAAAGGACATGGCCAAGATCCGTTTATTTTACAGCAATATCAAAGGGAAGCGGGAAGACCTCTGGTCCCGGGAAAGCGTGGCCGTGAAAAATCCCGGACCGGCAAAAAAGAAGAAAGCCGCTTAAACTTGAATGATGCGGCAACGGCCTCCAAAAGGTTGTCCCGCACTCCCTTTTGTCCTCAGGGTGCCACGGCCGCCCAGCGCTTTTCCTTCCGGCGTCAGCTGTATAGCCGTGCGGCGGCCACCAGGGCGGCGGCGTTGATGAGGGGGGCGTCGGGGGGGAACTCGCAGCCCGGGGACAGGACAAAGCCCCCGCCCGGGGCCAGGTCGTCCATGATCTGTTTGCAGCGTTCCATGACCTGGACCGGG
>JAHJUF010000367.1 GCA_018829095.1 Pseudomonadota bacterium
CCTGTACGGCAACTGGTTTTTGAACCGGAGCGTGGTCCAGGTGGCGGCCCGGGCCGGGTACCTGGACGAGAACCTGACCCTGGAGTACCAGGGCGAGGACCGGCACTTCATCCATGTGCAAGGGGAAGGCGTGAACGCCCGGGTGCCCCTGGTGGATCTGACCCTGGACACGAGGATGGCGGACCTGGGACCCGGGGTGGGGGAGATCGAGGTGGGCAAGGCCTGGGTGGACGCGGATTTCCGGCTCAACTGCGCCAAAATGAAGAGCCACTTCTTTTCCTGGTACACCATGGCCATCAAAAACGTTTACGGCTGCCTGCCGCTCCAGGACAAGGTCCGGGGCTACCATTGCAAGCGGGCCGTGGGTTCGTGGACCGCCGCCCTCATCCACCGCTTCCCCGTGCACTTCTCCCTGGTGGACGGCTACACGGCGGCGGACGGCTGGCTGGGGGTGAAGATGAAGGCCATCTGCGCCAAGTGCCACACCCTCATCGCCGGGGCCGACATCCAGGCCGTGGACCACCTGGGGGCAAGCCTCATGGGGCTTTCGCCGGAAAAGAGCATCATGTACACCAACCTGGCCCGGCTCACCCCGCCCAGGCCCTACCAGGTGGTTGGCAACGCCCAACCCTTCGCCCCCTGGAAAAACGTCCACTGGTTCCTGGTGGTCTTTTCGGAGATCATCGAAAGATACGCCCATATCATGGATTTCGCAGGCTCCCTGGCCACAGGGGGTTATGACGCCTGCTTCCCCCACAAATCCGGCGCCAGGGGCCCCCTGAAGAAGCTGCTTTACTTCCTCACCGTGCCGGTGAACGCCATCCTGGACGCGGGGAACATACACCTTTCGCTTCGCCGGAGAAAATTCCTTTCCAGGCTCAAGCGGCGGAAACGGGATGTCCCCCTATTGGCGGCGTCCTCCTTTCTGGCCTCCCGCCTGGAATACCTGTCCCCGGCAGACACCCTTTCCCTGGCGGGCATCCTGGAGGAGCATCCCGGGGAAAAGGCGGCCTTTTCGGGCCACTACATCCTGATGAACGGCCGGGAGATCCCTTTCCCCGCCCGCCTGACAACATCCAACCACGCGGCCGTGGACATCCTGAACCTGGCCGCCGAGGACTCCCGCTTCCCGGCCCAGCTGGCCACGGAACTGCGCAAACTTCCCCACGTCCTGCCGGGCTTCTTCGGCCCGGACCAGGATTATCCCTTCTGCTTCCGGTAACCGCCGGGCGACAGGTTGCTCCCTCCGCAAGGCGCGGGCCACAAAAAAGCTCCGCCGGGCGGCATGCCCGGCGGAGCTTGGTGTTTTTCCGGTTCCCGGCGTCTGTTAGAATTCCCCGGCCTCTACCTTTTCGCAGAGGAACTCCACCTGGCGCTGGAGCTCACCGCGTTCGCGGATGAGGCGCTCCACCACGGCGATGGAATGGAGGGCCGTGGCGTGGTAGCGGTTGAAGCTGCGGCCGATGGACTGGATGGACTGGTCCGTGTAGCGCTTGCCCAGGTACATGGCCACCTGGCGGGGCTTCACCACCCGCTGCTCCCGGCCCTTGCCGATGATCTCCTCGTTGGTGATGTGGTAGTACTGGCATACCAGCCGTTTGAGGACCCCCAGGGTGATGTCCGACTTCTGGCGCACGATGGTCTTGACAACGCCCTCAGCCAGGCAAAGGTCCATGGGCACCTGGAGCAGGGAGGACTTGGCCGCCACGCCATTCAACCCCGCTTCCAGCTGGCGCACGCTCTCCGTAAGCTCCGAGGCCAGGAACTCCAGGATCTCCCGGGCCAGGGGAAGCCCCAGGTCCGCGGCCTTCTTTTTGAGGATGCGCACCCGGGTGGCGAAGTCCGGGGCCTCCATGGCCGTCACCACCGAGGCGGAAAGGCGGGAGAACAGGCTCTCGTGGAGCTTGGGGATCTTGGCCGGCGTGTAGACGCTGGTGAAGATGAGCTTCTTCCCGGCCTCCAGGAGGTGATCCAGGGCAAAGGCCAGCTCCACCTGGGTCCGCTCCTTGCCCGTGAGGTACTGGAGATCCTCCATGAGGAGCACGTCGCAGTTTCTCCGGTATTTTTCCTTGAACTCCGAGATGGTGCCCCGGTGGAGGCTGCTCACCATCTCCTGGGCGAAGTCCTCCACCGTCACGTAGAAGACCCGGTCCAGGGGGCGGAGGCGCTTGATCTCGTGGCCCATGGCCTGGGACAGGTGACTCTTGCCGTTGCCGTTCTTGGACAGGAGGCAAAGGGGCTGATTCACGCCCCTTGCGCCGTTCACCATGGCCATGGCCGCGCTGTAGGCAAAAGCATTGAACTCCCCCACCACGAAGCGGTCAAAGGTGAAGTCCCGGCGCAGGAACCGCCCCCCCCCCGCAGGAGTCGAGTCCATGCCCAGGGAAAGCTGGCGGATGGGGGGCTGACTGACCTTGTCCCCGGGCCCCTCCTCCTCCGGCGCGGTCTTCAAGGCAACCGGCACCGGCCGGCCGGCAGCCTCGGAAACCCGCATGGCGATGAGGGTCTGGAACCTATCCTCCACCCATTGCCGGGCCAGGTCGTTGGGGCACCCCAGGACGAGCTCCCCCTCCGTCTCCCCCACGGTCCTCAGGCGCTGGATCCACATCTGATAATCATGGGCCCCCACCTCGTCGTGAAGGCCCTTTTTGACCCCGGTCCAGATTTCGTCCAAAGTTGTGTGCAGCACGGCTCCCCCCCGGTGGTGCCAAGCGTTTGAGGCGGTCTGGCCGTATCCAACCGGGCCGGGCCGTTGCAGTTCATGAAAAAATCAGGAAAACCGTTGAACAGGATGGGCTTGTATAAAGGTCCAGACCCCGGACAATGCTCCCGGCCATGGCGGCGGCATGGACGAAAGGCTCGCCCTTTTCCGGATAGGGCGAACCGGGAAGCCTGGATAAAAAACCTTTTTGCAGATTCATCGAAAAAAACGCCGGTGGCGTCTCGCAGGGGTGGCATGGGCGCACCCGTCCCAGAACGCCGATATTTTCGGTGGAATCAGTTGAAATCAGGATTTATTCCGAGTAAGAAGGTGAGTCCCTCCAAGATGGTTGAGGTTGTAATCCAGTCGGACTTGGGGGTCAACCCGGATTTGCCGCCTTTGCCCCGCCTTTGCTAACACAAATCCAACACCCCTCGCTGAAATATCAATGTGTTGATATCCTTATATATTCTGATTTTTCTATTTTGCAAACGCCGAGAATTACACCCCTTTCCCTCCCCGGCTCGATTTCCAAGCATATTGCGGGATTCGGCCAAATCACCCTTCCTGACTGGAATCGCTGTTCTATCTCTTTTGGCTAATTTCACCTTTTTTCAACGTTTTTCTCCATCGAAACCCAGATGGCAGCCCCGCCTTGCCAACAGGCCCGGGAAGGCCTATTCTCCCCTCCAAAAGGAGTTTCACATGCAAAGACCCATCGTGGGAATCACCATGGGAGACCCGGTGGGCGTGGGACCGGAGATCCTGGCCGCAGCCCTGGCCGCCGGGGAAATCCAGGCCGCGTGCCGGCCCCTGATCATCGGAGATCCGGCCGTTCTTTCGGCTGCTGCAGGCCGTCTGGGCCTCTCCCTGGCGTTTTCCCGGGTCTCCGGGCCCGGAGAGGCCCGGTTTGCGGACCAGGTGACCGATGTGGCCGCCGTGTCGGACCTGGACCCCTCCCGGGTGGTCCCGGGTCGCCCCAGCCCGGAAACCGGCCGGGCCATGGTCCAATATATATTGTCCGCCATCGGCTGGGCCCTGTCAGGGAAAATCCATGCCGTGGCCACCTGCCCCATCCACAAGGCGGCCATGCACGCGGCCGGGTACGCCTGGAGCGGCCACACGGAAATCCTGGCCGAAAAGACCGGTACCGTCCGGTACCGCATGATGCTGGCCGGAGACCGCCTCCGGGTGGTCCTGGTGACCATCCACACGGCCCTCTCCACGGTCCCCGGGCTCATCACCGTGGACCGGGTGGCGGAAACCATCCGCATCACAGCCGAATCCCTGGTTGCCCGGTTCGGCATCCCCCATCCCCGCATCGCCGTGGCGGGCTTGAACCCCCACGCCGGAGAGGAGGGGCTTTTCGGGGACGAGGAGATCACCGTCATCGCCCCGGCCGTGGAGCTCGCCCGGGCCGGGGGCGTGGACGCCACCGGCCCCCATCCCCCGGACACCCTGTTCATCCCGGCGCGCCTGTCGTCCTTCGACGCCGTGGTGTGCATGTACCACGACCAGGGGCTCATCCCCTTCAAGATGCTCCATTTTGACGACGGGGTGAACACCACCCTGGGGCTCCCCATCATCCGCACCTCCGTGGACCACGGCACAGCCTACGACCTGGCCGGAACCGGCCGGGCCAGCCACAAAAGCCTGGTGGCCGCCGTGCAGATGGCCGCACTCCAGGCCCTGGCCCTGGGGGGATGATCCGGACGCGGTTTCAGAGGCCTTTTCCTTGACTTGGAGGCCCCTGGCACGTAATCTGCCCATTCTTGCCCGCCGCATCCGTTCATCGTTGTCCCGGGAAGCCGGCAGCCGTTGAAAACCCCCAGGGGAGCCGCCATGAAGGGCCTTGCCAAGGACTTGAACCACCTCATGGGAGAGGCTGCGGTCTTCACCCAGCCCGAGGACCTGTTCGCCTACCAAAGCGACGCCACCCACTATTTCGCCACAGGCGCGCCCGTGGCGGTGGTCCTGCCCGAGGAAACGGATCAGGCGGCCCGTTTGGTGGAGTACGCCCACAGCCACGACATCCCCCTGACCCCCCGGGGCGCGGGCTCCGGGCTTTCGGGCGGGTGCACCCCGGTGAATGGCGGCATCGTTGTCGACATGAAGCGCATGAACCGCATCCTGGACGTGAACCGGGGCAACATGACCGCCCGGGTGGAAGCCGGGGTGGTGCTGGCGAACTTTCACCGGGCCATGGAGAAACAGGGTCTGTTCTATCCCCCGGACCCCCAGTCCATGACCGTGTGCACCCTGGGCGGCAACATCGCCACCCGGGCCGGGGGGCCCCGGGCCGTGAAGTACGGCACCACGGGCCAGTACGTCCTGGGAGTCACGGCGGTCCTGGCCGACGGAGAGGTCATCCACGCCGGGGGCCAGTGCGTGAAGCAGTCCGTGGGCTACGACCTCACCCATCTCTTTACCGGCTCCGAGGGCACCCTGGGGGTCATCACGGCCGCCAACCTCCGCATCCTGCCCCTGCCCGCTTCCCACCGCACGGCCGTGGTGGTCTGCGAAACCCTGGACCAGGCCGCGGTCATGGTGAGTGAAATCATCGCCGCGGGCATCGTTCCGGCCATGCTGGAGTTCCTCACCCAGATGGCCGTGGGGGTCATGAACAGCATGATCCGCCCGCCCCTGAACGCCCAGGGCCAGGCCTGCCTGCTCATGGATTTCGACGGCTCCCCCCGCCAGGTGGAGGAGGACACGGCGAAGCTGGCGGACATGGCCCGGAACCTGGGGGCCATGGAGACCCGGATCATCACGGACGAAAAAGAGGCGGCCACCTACTGGAAGGCCCGGTCCAGCCTCTATCCCCTGATCCTCACCATGGCCAAAAAGGTCATTGCCGAGGATGTCACCGTGCCCCGGAACCGCATCCCGGATTTCGTGCGGGCGGTCCAGGAGATCAGCGGCAGGATGGGGATTCTGATCGGCATCGGCGGCCACGCCGGGGACGGCAACATGCACCCCTCCATCCTCTTTGGCGAGGTCTCCCCGGAGATGGAGGAAAAGGCCCGCCAGGCCATCGTGGAAATCGTGAAAAAGGGCCTGGAGCTGGGAGGCACCATCTCCGGCGAGCACGGCATCGGCCTGCACAAAGCGGAATTCCTGGAATGGGAGATCGGCCCGGCCCAGTTGAAGATCATGAAACGGGTGAAAAAGGCCCTGGACCCCAAGGGGATCATGAACCCCGGCAAGCTTTGGCCACCGGCAGGCTGACGGAGGGCCTCAACTGCGGCGTTGCACTCCGCTTTCAGGCGCTCAACGTACAGAAGTACGCCTCACGCCTGAAATGCTCGCGCGCCTTGCATTTGAGGCCCTCCGTCAGCCTGCCGGGTGGGGTCCGGGAAAGATTTTCAACGGATCCAAGGTTGATGAAGCTGCGACAAGCCCTGAAATCACTCTCAACCGTCACCCCGGCGAAGGCCGGGGTCCAGTCTTTTCCATAGGTTACAAAGACTCGGGATCCCGGCCTTCGCCGGGATGACGACTTGGTGCAGGGCCATCAAGGTTGGCGTTTCTGAACCCAAAGGAAGGAGAAAGCGGGACTTTCCCGCGCGGGCATGGAACTGGAAAAATACACCGACGCCATGGCCAAGTGCTCCTATTGCGCCTTTTGCCAGGCCGCCTGTCCGGTCTTCAAGGAGGACCTCCTGGAGACCCACATGCCCCGGGCCCGGATGGACATCCTCCGGGCGGCCCTTCTGGACGGCGAGTTGGCCAACACCCGCCGGGTGCGGAGCATCCTGGACCGGTGCCTGTTGTGCGGGACCTGCGTCCGGACCTGCCCGGCCGGGGTGCCTGTGGATGACATCGTGATCGCGGCCCGGAGCCAGGTCTACGGCGCGGGGCGCAAGGGCATGGTGGACCGGTTCTTCCGGGAACGGTTCATGGAGAACCGGGGGCTTTCAGGGCTCCCGCTCCTCCTGGCCCGGATCGCCCGGAACCGGGGCTGGCTGGCCCCGGAGATCCCCCCCTTCGCCCCGGAACCCCTTTCCGCCACCGTGTTCCCGGGCGAGCGCCGCCACGCGGGCAAACTCCGGGCCCGGGCCGTGTACTTCACGGGCTGCGCCACCAACAGCGGCTACACGGATACCGGCAAGGACGCCCTGTTCGCCCTGGCGGCCAACGGGGTCCAGGTGGTGGTGCCCAAGGGCATCGTGTGCTGCGGCATGCCCGCCCTGGCTGAGGGGGACCTGGAAACCGCCCGGGCCATGGCCGAGCGGAACGTGGAGGCCTTGAAGGACTTGGAGGCCGATGTCCTGGTGACGGACTGCACCACCTGCGGCCTCATGTTCGCCAAAAAGATCCCAGCCCTCCTGGGCCCGGACCACCCCCTGGCCGAGGAGGCCGCCAAGCTCGCGGCCAAGACCCGGGAGGTCACGGACTACCTGGCCAACCTCGGGTTGGTGGCCAAACCCGGCCCCCTGGAAGAGACCCTGACCTACCATGTGCCCTGCCACGGGAACTGGACCGAGACCCTGGCCAACGCCCCCCGGGAGATCTTCTCCCAGATCCCGGGCCTGACCCTGGTGGAGATGGACCGGCCCGACGCCTGCTGCGGCGCGGGCGGCGGGTTCTTTATGGACGAGCGCCCCCTTTCCCAGGGCATCCGGAAAAAGAAGCTCGCGGACATCCGGGACACCGGCGCGGGCCTCATCGCCACCCAATGCCCCTCCTGTCGGGGCTTTTTGGCAGATCCCCTCCCGGACCTGAAGGTGGCCCACCCGGTTTCCGTGCTGGCCCGGGCGTTGGCCGGAAGGGTTGAAGGGGTGGAAGAGGAGTGAAAAAAGGAAAGGCAACCCCGGGTGCCAACGGCAACCAAACAACTCACCGGGGTGGCCGTGGCACCCGCCCTACTTAACTTTTTATCATCGTATTAAGGATAGTTTGGTTTAATAGCCCAAAAGGATTTCGGATTGACCAAATGAAATCAGATAATAGTAAATTTTTGGAGGGCATTCTAATTATTATCGTTTTGTTTGGTGGGATTTATCTGATTTTTTCATACGACAAGCTTTTTGATCGGCGCATAGCCTATTTATATAATCCTGATAATGATGATATATATAGAATTGAGTTAGGCCCATATTTATATAGCCAAAACAAATGGGATATATTTATTCCCTTTAAATCATTAGAATTTATCGTGCCTGATGGCATAGAATATGCTGGCAAGCTTCATGCTGAAATAGAAAATTCCCATAATGATATGGATATGCTAAGAAATAACCCAGATGAATGGCATCAAAAAAAGCTTCAAGAAATTAAAGAACTTGCCTCTGATTTTTCACAGGAACATTTAGAATTCGAAATATTAGATGTTAGTTATAATGTGTGCCCTATTCAAAATGCAAGAGAACTGGTCCCAGATACAATTTTTGATATATTTAATAATGACACGCTTGGTATTAATGATAAAATAAACCAAAAAGATATATTAGTAGTAGATTTTGTTATATCTCTAAGGATTTTTAATTTGAATTCTCAAGGGCCTAATAATCCAGCATCCATAAGCGTCGTTAGAAGGGGTCTTTTGTTTAAGGAAGCAGCCGCCTATTTGCTTTCAATGAATGGTCTCTGAGAGAATCTCGGGTGCCAATCAATGCCGTTGACTTAAGAGAATTAGGGTAAGCGTTCAGTCTCGTAGGTTGGGCCAAGCGAGCGAGCCAGCGTGCTTGATTTTGCGGAAAAAGAAATCGAGCGAACGCGGCCCAACGAGGCCGGAATCAAGTAGCGGAATGGGGCAACTGTTGGGCCGCGTTGCACTTGGTCCAACCTACTATTCTGCGTAATCTGCGGTTTCTTTTGCTTTTGAAGTGAACCGGGCAAAACCTGCCCGCTGTTCTTATGGCATCCAGACATAAAGGAGAAACCCCATGCCGATCCATGGGCCCAATCAGCTTGTGGAGGACGTGATCCAGAAGGGCCTGTGCGTGGGCTGCGGAGCCTGCGTGGGCGCGTGCCCCTACTTCGTGACCTACCGCGCCAAGACGGCCATGCTGTTCCCCTGCACCCGGGAGACGGGCCGATGCTTTGCCCACTGCCCCAAGGTGGAGGCCGACTGGGACGCCCTGTCCCAGGCCGCCTACGGAACGCCCTACCAGGGCGAGGCCCTGGGGCCGGTGCGCCGGGTGGTGGCCGCCCGGGCCAAGGGGATTTTCGCCAATTTCCAGGGCGGCGGGACGGTCTCCGCCCTCCTGATCCAGGCCGTGGAATCCGGCCTGGCTGGGGCCGCTGTGGTCACAGGCTCGGAAAACGGGCTCCCCGCGCCCCGGCTGGCAAAAAGCCGGGAGGACATCCTCTCCGCCGCCGGGTCCAAGTACGGCGCGGCCCCCACCCTGTCCCAGGTGAACCGCGCCATTGCGGAGGGCGAACGCCGTCTGGCCGTGGTTGCCACGCCCTGCCAGGCCCTGGCTTTGGCAAAAATGGCCCGAAACCCCCTGGACCGGGAGGACTTCGTGCCCCCGGCCGAGGTGGTGGTGGGGCTGTTCTGCACCTGGTCCCTGGACGCCCGGAGTCTGGCCGATCTCGTGGCCCGGGAGTGCGGCGAGGGGGACGCGTGCATGGACCTGCCCCCTCCCCCGGCCCAGATCCTCTCCCTGGAAGCGAACGGCAAACGGGTGGAGGTGCCTTTGGACGAGGTCCGGCCCCTGGTGCCCCAGGGCTGCTCCCTGTGCCCGGACATGACCTCCGAGTGGGCGGATGTTTCCGTGGGCGAGAAGGAGGGGCAAAAGGGCTGGAACACCCTGATCGTGCGCACGGAAAAGGGCGAAAAACTCGTCCGGGCCGCCGTGGACGCCGGGCTCCTGGAGATTGCGGACTACCCGGCCGATAGCCTGAAACACCTGTCCGGGGCCGCCATGGGCAAGAAGAAACGCGCGTTTTCCAAGGCCGCCGAATCCGGCATGGTGAACACCGAGGCCCCGGGCCGGGCCTGCCTGCGCGTGGCCCCCGAAACCCTGGACAAGATCGTAAACGGATAACAGCCCTGCCGATTGACCCGTGCACGGAAGGGTTTTGCCGTTTTCACCGAATCCCCCCATCCCCCCTTTGGGAAAGGGGGGGCGTTAAGGAGTTCATCATGTCCATTCTGGACGGCAAGGCGGGAGACCGCCGCCTGTACATGGGAAACGAGTGCATCGCCCGGGGGGCCCTGGAGGCCGGAGTATCCGTGGCCGCAGGCTATCCGGGCACGCCCTCCTCGGAAATCATCGAGACCCTGGCCAAGGCCGCGAAACAGGCCGGAATCTACGTGGAATGGTCGGCCAACGAAAAGGTCTCCCTGGAAGTGGCGGCAGCCGCCTCTTTCGCCGGCCTGCGCTCCATGTGCGTCATGAAGCAGAACGGCGTGAACGTGGCCTCCGACTTCCTCCTGCACCTGGCCGGTTCCGGCACCCGGGGCGGCATGGTCCTGGTGCCCTGCGACGACCCCGGAGCCCTGTCCTCGGTGAATGAGGGCGAGGCCCGGCACTTCGCCCGGCTGGTGGAGATCCCCCTCCTGGAGCCCGGGGACTTCCAGGAGGCCAAGGAGATGACCCAGTGGGCCTTCGAGCTCTCCGAGGAACTCCGCACCCTGGTCATGCTCCGGAGCGTCACCCGCCTTTCCCACGCCTCGGGCAACATCACTCTGGGGGACATCCCTCCCCAGACGCGCCAAGCCCGATTCGTTCACGGCGGCTTCATCCTGGACCCCATGGAGGGCCCGGTCATGAGCGCGCCGGTCACCTACAAGCACGGCCAGCAGCAGGACCGCATCCGCCGGGCAGCGGAAATCTTCGAGACCTCGCCCTTCAACACCTACACGGGCCCGGAAAGCCCGGAGCTTCTCCTCATCACCTCCAGCGCCTGCAACCTCTACTCCAAGGAGGCCATCCACCTCCTGAACGTCCAGGACCGGGTGGGCCTCCTGAAGTTGGGCACCACCTGGCCCCTGCCGGAAAAACTCGTGGCCAGGCACCTGGCCGCCGCCAAGGCCGTCCTGGTGGTGGAGGAGATCCTTCCCTTCACCGAGGAGAACGTGAAGGTCCTGGCCCAGGAGATCAGCGGCGAGACCGGCTACCGGAAATTCTACGGCAAGCGGGACGGCACCATCCCCTCCACGGGCGAACTTTCCCCGGATATCGTGGCCGGGGCCCTGGCCAAGGTCCTGGGTGTAACCTACGAGGCCGTGGACCCGAACTACAAGGCCAAGGCAAACCAGTACGCCTTTTTCGGCGCGCCCAACCGGGACCTCACCTTCTGCCCGGGATGCCCCCACCGCGCCAGCTTCTGGAACATCCACAACGTGCTGGCCGCCGACGGCCGGGAGGGATTCGTCTGCGGCGACATCGGCTGCTACTCCATGGCCGTGCTCCCCAGCGGGTTCTCCACCTTGAAGACCCTCCACGCCATGGGATCGGGCACGGGAGTGGCCTCGGGCTTCGGCAAGCTCGCCCCATTCGGCATGGACCAGCCCGTGATGTCCGTGTGCGGAGATTCCACGTTCTTCCACGCGGCCCTGCCCGCCCTGGTGAACGCCGTGCACCACAAGAGCGACATCACCATGGCCATCCTGGACAACTCGGGCACGGGCATGACCGGGTTCCAGTCCCACCCGGGACTCGCCACCGACGCCATGGGCAACGAGGTGCCTTCCATCGACATTGCCGGGGTCTGCCAGGCCCTGGGGGCCGAGGTGCGCATCGCCGACCCCTTTGACATACAGGATACCCAGGCCGTTCTCCACGAACTCCTGGAGACGAAAAAGGGCGTCAAGGTCCTGATCCTGAGACAAATATGCGCCCTGTCCCCCCAGAAAAAAGGCAAAAAAAGCTTCGACATGGAGGTGGACGCCGACCTCTGCCGGGGCGAGGACTGCGGCTGCAACCGCCTGTGCACCCGCATCTTCCGCTGCCCGGGCCTGGTCTGGGACGCGGAAAACAAACGCTCGGTCATCGACGAGGTCATCTGCGCCGGCTGCGGCGTCTGCGCCAGCATCTGCCCGGCCGGAGCCATCAAGAAAAAGGAAATCGCGAAGGTGGCTTAGGAGAGGAAAGCTGGGGGGAACCTTTCTTTTAGAAAAAAGAAAGGTTCCCCCCATACCCCCTTCCAAAGAAAATCTGCAAGGCGGCCCTTTGGGCCGCAAAACCCGGAGGCCGGGAAATGCCAAGCCGGGTTCCCCCCCTTTGAAAAAGGGGGGACAGGGGGGATTTAAGTTTGTCGGTTCAGACAACTCAGGCCCGAACCGCCCCCGGAACGAAAACGAAAAGAACCATGGAAATCAAAAGGCTGTTTCAACCATCCATATAGACGCCAGAAACCCGCACCGGGCCCCATGGAGGCACCATGACCGGAATCGCCAAGGATCCATACAACGTCATCATCACCGGCGTGGGAGGCCAGGGAAATGTCCTGGCCTCCCGCATGCTGGGCAACCTTTTGTCCGACCAGGGGCTTTTCGTCACCATCGGCGAGACCTTTGGCGCGTCCCAGCGGGGCGGTTCGGTCATGAGCCACCTCCGGGTCTCCAGGACCTCCGCCTGGAGCCCCCAGATCCCCCTGGGCCAGGCGGACCTGGTGGTGTCGCTGGAGCCCATCGAGGCCGTGCGCGTGCTCGCCCAGTACGGCAACCCCGGGATCAAGGTCCTGGTGAACTCCCGGTCCATCCAGCCCGTGGGCTGCATCTCCGGTGAAACCGCCTACCCGCCCATGGACGACATCCGCAAATGGGTGGCCGAACTCTCGGCCCAATCCTGGTTCGTGGACGCCACCAACGCCGCCGTCAAACTCGGCCACGCCATCTTCGGCAACGTCATGATGGTGGGAGCCCTCTCCGCCACCCACGAGCTCCCCATCGAACGCGAAGCCTTCGGCCGCGCCATGGAAGCCGCCATGGGCCCGGAAAAGGCCAAAAAGAACCTCCAGGCCTTCGACATGGGCGCCGCCATGGTGGCGGAGGCGGCATAGGAGTTGGAAAAGCTTGGGGGGAACCTTTCTTTTCGAAAAAAGAAAGGTTCCCCCCAACCCCCTTCCAAAGAAAACCTGCATAAGGATGTTTTTTTCACCTTCCTACTCTACACAGGGAACTTAACTTAAATGACCATTCCAAATTATCAGATATTGATGCTTCCACTTCTTAAGATAGCATCAGATGGTAAAGAGCATTTTCTTAGGGATGCTGTAGTTCAATTATCAGATGAATTCAACCTAACCCAAGAAGAACGCAGTGAAACTTTACCAAGTGGACAGCAAACTTATATAAGAAATCGTGTGGCATGGGCCAGGACTTATTTAAAAAAAGCTGGATTACTCGAAACAACAAGAAGAGGGTATTTCAAAATTACTAAAAGAGGGCGAGAAGTATTAAAAAGCAAGCCCGAGTATTTGGACAACAACTATTTAAATAAATATTCAGAATTCAATGAATTTCAAACACGCAAACCGAATAGCTGCAACGAATCAACCACTATTATAATTAATAATTCAGATCTTGAAACCCCGGAAGAGTCCATAGAGAAAGCTTATTCGACAATTCGTCAGCAGCTATCCGATGAACTATTAAAACAAGTAAAATCGGGAACACCTTCATTCTTTGAAAAATTAGTAATCGATCTTTTAGTCAAAATGGGCTATGGCGGTACAAGGAAAGATGCTGGAAAAGCCGTTGGAAAAGTTAATGATGGTGGGATTGATGGCATCATCAAAGAAGATCGCCTTGGCTTGGATGTAATTTATATTCAAGCCAAGAAATGGGAAGGAACGGTCGGGCGACCGGAAATACAAAAATTCGCAGGAGCACTTCAAGGCCAGAGAGCTAAAAAGGGCATCTTTTTAACTACCGGATGTTTTTCTGAAGATGCAAAGAAATATGTGAAAAGCATTGAAAGCAAAATAATTTTAATTGATGGGCAGTTGTTATCTCAATATATGATTGATTTTAATGTAGGTGTTAGCCTTGGTTCTCTTTATGAAATCAAGAGAATCGATAATGACTATTTTGATGAAAATTAAAATCAAATCCAACTCTGATGAGTTCGTAAAAAGCCCAAAAACCATCCGAACCGTCATTCCGGCGAAGGCCGGAATCCAGCGATTTTCAGGGTGTTACAAAAAGCCTGGATCCCGGCCTTCGCCGGGATGACGACTTTTTACGAATTCATCAACTCTAACTATTGTAAGCGTTCAGGGGGTCTCTACGCCAGTTCGGCTATCCAGGTCACATCGGTGGGTTGACCATTGAGGTGATCGGAGATGGCTTGGACGAGGCGGGGGTAGGTGGGGAGGTCGTGCATGCGGCAGGTTTGCTTTACG
>JAHJUF010000368.1 GCA_018829095.1 Pseudomonadota bacterium
CGGGTGCAGATCCCGGAAAAATGCCGGGAAAGGAAGGCGTCCACCTCCCGGCGAAAGGCCAGGTACGGGGCCGCCAGGTGTGAAAGCTCCCGGACTTCCTCCTCCCCGGCCTGGGAGAGGAAGTCCAGGACCAGGCCATGGGCCCCGGCCTGTTCCTTGTCGTAGCCGCTCATGACTCCGGTCTCCCATCCTCCTTGCCGGTCCCCCGGGGGTGATTATGTTGGAACATCGCTCCGGCCGCTGTGGCCGGGGGTAAACATCCGGAAGGGAAGACAGATGGCGGCGGAGGCAATCATCGTGACCTGCCCGCGTTGCGGGACCAAAAACCGGGTGTCGGCAACGGGGGCCGGAAACCGGCCGGTCTGCGGGAAGTGCAAGGCTCCTTTGGGGCCGGGCGCGGCCGGGGGAAAACCCATGGACGTGACCGACGCGACCTTCGCGTCCGTGGTCCTTTCCCATTTCGGGCCCGTGCTGGTGGATTGCTGGGCTCCTTGGTGCGGTCCCTGCCGCATGGTGGCCCCGGTGCTGGAGCGGGTGGCCGCGCGCCACGGGGGGCGGCTTCGGGTGGCCAAGCTGAACGTGGACGAGAACCCGGCCACCGCTTCGCGCTACGGCATCCGGAGCATCCCCACCCTCCTGGTGTTTTCCGGCGGCCGGGAAAAGGACCGCATGGTGGGAGCCGTGGGGGAGGACGTCCTGGAACAAAAGATCGCGCCCCATCTGGGTTGAGGCCGAAAGGCCCGGGCTATTTGCCCAGGAGGCCGTTCTTCATGGAGGCCAGTTCCTTGAAGGGCGGGTCCCCGAACCATATGCCGAACACCACTCCCTTGAACAAAAGCCCCTCGATGGCGGTTGTGACCTGGCCGTTGTAGCGGACTTCCAGGCCCTTGTCCGGCAGGTACACGATGTCGTAGTCGTCGCCTTCCCGGGTCTCGTGGGTGAAGGCGTTGGCGAACTGCTTGATCTTGCCCCGGACGCTCCCGGCCGCCGTGCCCAGGGTCGTGGTGATGCTCTCGATCCAGGAGTCCCGGAGCGTTTCCGGGGAGACCCCGGCCCGGATGAAGTGCATGCGCAGGACCATGGGTTCGTTGGCCAGGATCACGTCCCGGCCCGTGGTCATGGGGTGGGTGGTGTACAAGGCTCCCACGTAAACCTTGACGAAGAACTTCTTCCGGATGGCCGTGCCCTGGAGGGAGAGCTTCCGGCCTTCCAACGTCAGAATTTCCGGGATCTGGGCCCCGGCCACTTCCCTGGCGGAAGCCGCGGGCGCGAAAAGCAAGAGGGCGCACAAACCGATGAGAAATTTTCGCATGGGGGTGGCGTCTCCTGAGGGATCGGGTCCTCGGCCGGGTGGGATTCCCCGCTTGCCCGGGCTGCCTTATTGTGAAAAAAGGGGTGGGTTCCACGCCCCAACGCGGACAAAAATCCGGGCAGGGCCCCGGAGGAGCCGGCGGCTTTCCGGGGGTCATCCTTCTTTTTACGCCTGTCGTCACCGGGAATCAAGGCGGGACAACTCCCATGGATCAGCTGGAGGTGGAGATCGGACGCGGGCTGGCACTCCGGGGAAACCTTTCCCCGCGGGCGGAGGCCCTGGTCCGCCAACTCCTCAGCCTGGACAACCCGGCCTGGCTGGACGCCAAAAAGTACGGCCGGTATTGCGGCAATATCCCCCGGAAGCTCTGTTTCGCCAAAAGCCTAAAGTCCGGCGGGCTGTCGGCCCCCCGGGGCGCGGCGGGGCGCGTCCTGAAACTCCTGGAGGCGGAGAAGATCCCCCACGAGGTCCTGGACCGCACCCGGCTGCTGCCCCCCGTGGACCTCGCCTTCGCCGGGAAGCTCAGGCCCCACCAGGAGGGGGCGGCCCAGGCGGCGCTCTCCCGGCGCTTCTCCGTGATCCAGCTCCCCACCGGCGCGGGCAAGACCGTGGTGGCCCTGGCCTGCATCGCGGCCCGGGCCCAGCCCGCGGCCATCGTGGTCCACACCAAGGAACTGCTGTACCAGTGGCGGGACCGGGCCGCCGAGTTCCTGGGCCTGGCGGAGGACCGTATCGGCCAGGTGGGGGACGGGCGGTGCGAGATCGGCCCGGAACTCACGGTCTGCCTGGTCCATTCCCTGTACACCCGGGCCCAGGACCTCTGCCCCCGGATCGGGCACCTGGTGGTGGACGAGTGCCACCACGCGCCCTCCCGCACCTTCACCCAGGCGATTTCCGCTTTTGACTGCCGCTACATGCTGGGCCTCTCGGCCACGCCTTTCCGCCGGGACGGGCTCACCTCCCTCATCCATTTCTTCGTGGGCGAGCTGGTGTGCGAAATCCATCCCCAAGAGCTCCAGGACCGGGGCCAGATCCTTTCCGCCCGGCTCTGCGTCCGGCCCACGGGCTTCGAGTATCCCTATGACGACGACTACCCCCAGATGGTGGCCGCCCTGTGCGCGGACCCGGCCCGGAGCCAGGCCATTGCCCGGGACGTGGCCGAATGGGCTGCCCAGGGCCTGGGGCCGGCCCTGGTGGTGTCCGACCGCAAGGCCCACTGCCTGGACCTTGCCGTGCGCATCCGGGAACTGGGCGCGAGGACGGCGGTGCTCACCGGGGACGTCCCGGGGCCGGAAAGGCGGGAATGCGTGGCCGCAGCCAATTCCGGCGGGGTGGATGTCCTGGTGGCCACCCTCCAGCTGGTGGGGGAGGGGTTCGACTGCCCCGGGCTTTCCGCCCTGTTCCTGGCCACGCCCATGAAGTTTTCCGGCCGGGTGCTCCAGGTGGTGGGCCGCATCCTGCGCACGGCCCGGGGCAAGGGACCGGCCACGGTCTTTGACTACGTGGACGCCCACGGGGTATTGAAGGCATCCTTTGCCGCCCGCCGCCGCGCCTACCGCCAGCTGGGCCTCACCGAGGACCCCTCCGGCCAGGAGGGGCCGGGGAGGAAGATCTGGCTGTGACGCCAGGGCGGAAGGAAAAAGGAATCCCCGGGAGGCGGCCGGAAAAGCCCCCTACCTGGCATTTCATAAACAAGTGGATTGCAGAGGGCATGCCCCGGGAAGGTACGGCCGCCGGCAAGGAGAGCCTGCCTGTTTGGTAAATCCGCACCCTTTGTATAATGATGGAGAGGCAGCAAGTCCGAAATCCACCAAAACCGTCATTCCGGCGAAGCTTGCCCCGCCCGGCCTCACTCCTTTTCCGGCGTCTCTTTCGTCTCTTTGCCCCGGTCCGCCAGTCGCTCCCGGGCCTTTTCCTCGTCCACCTGGAAGGGGCCCCGCTGGTACAGGACGCCTTCCAGCCACATGCAGGCCACATCCAGCCGGGCGGCCTCGTCCTTTTCGATCTTCTCCAGGAAATCGGGGGGGAGGTTGTAGAGGGAGAGGAAGCTCGACTCCTTCACGAATTTCAGAAACCGGTCCAGGTCGTAGCAGGCCATGAAGTACATGCGCTTGGCCTCCTTGGTGATGCGGATGTTGGAGGGAAAGGAGCGCTTCCGCACCATAAATTCCGTCCACGGCCGGTTCGCCCGGTCGTAGTCCTCCAGCCCCTGATCAGCCCGCCACTGATCCACGGTCCACTCCCGCTCCACCTCGAAACCCTTGCAGTGGGGCTCCTTCACCATGAAGTAGAACTGTTCGCTGGCCTCGGCCTCCTTGGCCCGCAGGGTGCCCAGGCCCACGGGGTAGTACCGGCACGAAGCCGGCCGGTCCTCGTACACCAGGCAGCCATCCTCCCGCACAAAGGGACAGGACTTCGCCTCGTCGTCCAGCATCTTCAGAACCGGGACGTGCAGGTCGGTCTTTTCCAGGAGTTCGATGTCCGTATAAATGGCCAGGAACTGGTCCGACGGCAGGTCCAGACGGTTTTTCAGGCGGATGACGTCGTAGGGAGTGAGCACGATCTGGATGCCCCGGCAGCACTGGGTGAAGCAGGATCGCGCGGGCCTGCACTCGAAGCGGAAACGGCTTTCGCCCGTAAGCTGCTGGGGCTCCACCCGTGCCTCGAATTCCGATTTTTCCATGATGTTCTCCTTTCGGGAAAGCTGGCGCAAGATAGGCGGGCGGCAAGGGGATGTCAACCGGCCTTCCCGGGACCGGACCCTGCGAACCCGGAGCCCTCCGGACATGGAGGACGCCCGGAGGCGGGGAGAAGCTTTCCTATAATAAAACGGTAGGGAAGGGGGAATTCCCTCCCACCTCCGCAAGATTCCCTTTCCCAAAGACCCCCAAAAACCCCGGGAGGCGGGCTCAAAAACGCGGTTTCCCTTCCTTGGGGAAGACCTTCCCCCTCCTTTCCGGCTCCATCAACGAATTTATTGGCCGTGTAACCATCCGTATTTCTATCGTATTCAAGAAAATAAAAAACAGATGAAAAAAAACGCTTGACACCCGATCACGCGTACATATATATGTACGTACAAGTGTACGCACATAAGTGCAAACACGCGTGAGTACGGATAATCGAAACCCGATCGAAAAAGGAGGAAGCCATGAAGGATCTGAAAGTGAAAACCAACGGAAACGGAAGCGAAGGCAACGCCGCGAGCATGACCGCATCCCCGGCCCACCCCATGCTGGCGAGCGCCTACTACCACTTCGGGTACCTGCGCCTGGCCCGGGAAGCCGCCAAGAGAAAATAGCCGCAAGCCCCCGGGAGAAGCCCCGGGGAAAGGGAGGAAGCCATGAAGGACCTGAAAGTGAAAACCA
>JAHJUF010000369.1 GCA_018829095.1 Pseudomonadota bacterium
CATGACGAACACGTTGAAGGTCATGACCCGGCCCGAGGCCTTGTGGGTGATATCCAGAGGATACATCCCGGTCCGGACCGGGGCGGTGAACTGCCACTTGTGGGGACGGCTCCGCACAAGGCGTCCCTGAGGCGTCCGGGTTCTGAGGACGATGGGCGCGGCCCCCACGCTCTCCAGGGAGAGCTTCTCCCCGGGCAGGACGAACACGGCCAGGACCCGGTAGGGATTGACCTCCTCCTTGAACTTCACGGAAAAGCCCGCGTATCCCGGAGAAAACTTCTCCGGCCCGGCTCCGGCCCCGGAGGGAAGGAAGGCCAGGGCCAGGAGGGCCGTCAGGGCCAAAAGGCGTCCCCTGGTCACGGAGCCTCCTGGATGTTGGGATGGGGAGTGAAGAGGGCCTGGGCCAGGACCTCGTCCCGGCCGTAGAGGTCGGGGCGGAAAACCAGTTCCCCGGCCTCATCCACCCAGGCGGTCCAGTACAGGACGTGCACCGGCAGGGGTTCGGGCAGGGACACGGTGGTCTCCACCCCCGCCTCGATGACCTTGCCCAGGCTTTCCTCGTTCCACCGGGGATCGGTACGCTGGAGGTACAGGGCCAGCTTCATGGGCTCCTGAATGCGGATGCAGCCGGAGCTGAAGGCCCGCTGGGCCTTGTCGAACAGCTCGTGGGCCGGGGTGTCGTGGATGTACACGTTGTATTTGTTGGGGAACATGAACTTCATGGTGCCCAGGGCGTTGCCCGGCCCCGGGTCCTGGCGCAGGTGATAGGGGAAGCGGCCGACGGGCAGGGCCTTCCAGTTCACCTCGGCCGGGTCCACCTCCCGGCTTTCCGCGCCCCAGCCGGAAAACACCCGCATGTGGTTTTCCGAAAGCCACGCCGGGTCCTTTCGGATCAGGGGGAGCTTGTCGTGAATGGCGATCTTTGGGGGCACGTTCCAGTACGGGGCCAGGACCATGTAGGTCATGCGCGCGGAAAACACGGGCGTCCTGCGGTAAGGCTTTCCCACGATGGCCCGCATGGCCAGAACCGTCTTCCCGTCCTCCACCACTTTCAGGCTGAAATCCGCAGTGTTCACCAGGATGTACCGGCGGCCCAGGTCATGGGGAAGCCAGCGCCAGCGCTCCAGGTTCACGGCGATGGTCCGGGCCCGGTCCGCCGGGTCGGCGTTAATGGTCTCCAGGGTGGTCGGCCCGGCCAGGCCGTCCGCCGAAAGCCGGTGGTCCTCCTGGAAGCGCCGGACAGCCTCCTCGGTCCGGGGGCCGAAGAAAGGGGCGTCTTCCGGTTGATTTTCCGGCAGGTAGCCCAGCGCGGCAAGGCGGACCTGGAGCCGGCCCACGGCCGGGCCCCGGCTTCCGGGCCGGAGCATGGAAACGCCGGTCACCTTGGGCAGGACGGGCTTGCCCATTTCCGGGAGCAGGGATTCGTAGGCTGTCCGCAGGCCCTGGTAGCATGGATAGGGAGGGGCCAGGTTCTCCAGGGCCGCCTCCACCTCCCCATTGCCCAGGGCCTTGGTCAGGACCGCCTCCAGGTCAGCCTCCCGCCGGGCAGCCAGCCAGGAGACCTCGATGCTTTCGGGGCTCACCTTGCCGCTCACCATGTGGGCGGCGAACACCAGAAACCCGTCCGTGCACAGGAGGTCCAGGTCCGCCAGCACCCCGGGGTCCGCCTGCTCGTTTTTTTCCCGGGTTTCCCGGATGGAGGCCAGAAGCCGGCGGATGTGGCTCGCGTGGTAGTCTTCTGGAGAGAGCCCGTGGCTTGTGGCCCCGTCCAGGGCCCGGGCCAGGCTTTCCACCAGGGGAAGGGTCCCGTCCTCGCCGGTCCAGGCCGGGGCGTAGATACGCTTCTGGTAAAATCCGGGCAGGGCCTCGGACGCCAGGATGGCCTCCTTCTCCACCAGGATGGAGGGCGGTGACTCGGCCATCTCGATGCGGCGGCGAAGCTCCTCCCGCACCGCTTCCGTCACCCCGGGGGATGCAAAAGCGGGGAGGGGAAGGAAAGCGCTCCAAAGGAACGTGAGGGCGGCGAGGGCGGAAAGAACGGTCCGTTTCATGGAAACATGGCCTTTGGAGAAGAGTCTTGAAAGCCTATTATAAGGATTGGGGATGGTTTGGGAAGGGGGATCGTGGTCAGGTCCGGGAGGGGTCAGGCAGCGGGGATCCCCAAAAGCGCCCGGGCGTTTTCGCCCAGGACCGCCTCCCGGGTTTTCCCGGCAAGCTCCGCGCCCTCCAGCTCTTTCAGGTACCGCCGGGCCTTCAGGAGGGGATAGTCCGTGCCGAAAAGGATCTTGCCGGAGCCCAGGATATCGGTCGCCACGCCCCAGATGCGCGGATCGTAGAGATAGGGGCTGGCGGCCGTGTCCACCCAGACGTTTTGGAGCGCCTTCTTGGCGTCGCGTTTCAGGAGATGATAGAAAAACACCCCGCCGCCCCAGTGGGCCAGGACCAGGCGGTTTTCCGGGTAGCGCGTGACGAGGTTCCACACCTGGCCCAGGGTCACGGGGGTCTTGCCCGGGTACATGTGCCCCACGGGCTCGTTCACGTGGATCATCACGGGCGCGTTGCCATGCTCCCGGGCCACGGCCATGACCGGGTCCAGGCGTTTCAGCGACTCCTCGTCAATGCCGCTCCTGTACAGCGCCAGCTCCCCCAGGCCCACGGCCCCGGAGGACAGGCACCGCGCAGCCTCGGCCGGGGCGTCCGGGTGCATGACGTCGAAACACCCGAAGGCGAAAATCCGCCCCGGATGCCGCGAGGCCCGATCCAGGATGTAATCGTTGTGCCGCATGAACAACTCGCCGGAATTCCACGGAAACCCGAACACCACCGAGGCGTCCAAGTAGTCCTCGTCCATGTCCGCCAATAGGGCGTCCGCCCCGGCCAGGGGGCTCTTCTCCGGCCTATACAACAGCCCAAAGGCCGGCTCGCTGTTGAAAAACCGCGCCCGGTCCTCCCGGATATCCTTGGGAAACAAATGGGTATGGAAATCGATGATCATGTCTTTTTTGCAGGGGAGAGGGGAAACTTTTTGAAAAAGTCTCCCCTCTCCCCTGCACCGCTCTCCCCTTCAAAAACTTTTCGGGAATGGGTGCTTCGCACCCTTTGGTCGATAAATGTTGATGAAGCTGCAACAAGTCCTGAAACCACTCTCAAGCGTCACCCCGGCGAAGGCCGGGGTCCAGTCTTTTCAGTAGGTTACAAAGACCCTGGATCCCGGCCTCCGCCGGGATGGCGACTTGTTGCAGGGTCATCAATGTTGATGGTGATGCAATAAGCCGGGAATCTCCCAGAACCATCATACCGGGCGTAATCTGCCGTTTTCCTTCCTTTTTGAGCCTCCAAGCCTCCCTCGTCAGGGCGTGTACAGCACCACCAGGAGGCGGGTGGTGGCGTCGGACAGGCTTTTCAGCTTGTGGGGAATCTCGGAGTTGAAGCGTTTGGATTCGCCGGGTTTCAAGGTGTGGGCGCGGTTGTCCAGGGTGAGTTCCAGGATGCCGGCCAGCACGTAGATGAACTCCTCGCCCTCGTGCTTGTAGGCCACGGGCTTGTGGGCCTGGCGGGGCTCGATCTCGATGGCAAAGGCCCGGAGGTGCTCGGTCTCGGCCTCGGGGGTGAGGGTCTGGTAGGAGTAGTTCTGGGTCCGGGTGGAAAAGGCCTGGGCCCGGCGGTCCCGGATCTCGGCGCGGGCTTCGGTCCCGAGGAAGGCGCTGGGGTCCACCTTGAGCGCCCGGGCCAGGCGCAGGAGGAAGCTCACCGAGGGCGTCACCTCGTCCGTTTCCACCTTTTCCACGAAATCCGGGGTCTGGCCCGTGGCCTGGGCCAGGTTCTCCAGGGTCCAGGAGAGCCCTTCCCGGAGGCCCCGCACCCGGGCTCCCAGCCCCTGTTTCGCCTCCCCGTTGCCCGGGTCGCAAACCTCCTCGGCCATGCGGGAAAACACCGCCTCCTTCACCTTCTCCGTGAACGCGGGCACAAAGCTCCGGGCGTCGGCCACGATGCCCAGGTCGGCCAGGCCGAAGATGGGGGCTGTGGGGTCGCGGTTCACCGCCACGACAAAGCCCGACTCCGTGACCCCGGCCGTGAACTGGACCGCCCCGGAGACCCCGGCGCAGATCAAAAGCTCCGGCCGCACGGCGCGGCCCGTCTGGCCGATGAGCCGGTCCTCGTCAGCCCAGTGAGCCAGAACCGGCGGGCGGGTGGCCCCGGCCTGGCCCCCCAGGACAGCGGCCAGTTCCCGCACCAGGCCGAAACCCTCCACCGAGCCCATGCCCGCACCCCCCACCACCACGGTCCGGGCGTCCGAGAGGTCCCCGGGCGCCACGGGCACCGGGCCCCGGGACAGGACCCGGGGGGTTTTTTCCGGCAGGGGAAAGGCGATGTCCCTCTCCTCGATTTTTCCGGGTGTTGTAGCCACTTCGGGTGTCCGGGCCGCCGTGGGGGACACGGTGGCAAAACCCGGAACCCCGGGGTCGACATGGCTGATGCGGGCCAGAACCCGGCCGCCCCAGGAGGGGCAGTCCGCCACCACCCGGCCGTTTTCCACGGAGAGTTTCGCGCAGTCCGCGATGAGCCCGGCCCCGGTGCGGGCGGCGGCCCGGGCGGCGGTCTCCCGGCCCAGGCCGGTGAGGGGGAAGAGCACCAGGGACGGCGGCTCCGCCTCCACGGCTGCGGCCACGGCCCGGGCCAGAAGGTCCGCCCGGTGGGGGTCCAGATCCGGATTTTTCAGCACCAGGACCCCCGCGCCGACCGCCGCCAGCCGGGAGGCTGCCTCGGCCGCGTCCAGGCAGCCGGATTCCGGGGCCCCGGAAAACACCAGGGCCGTGGTCTCAGCGCCCCCCAGCTCCCCGGCCAGGTCCCGGGCCGCGCCCAGGACCCCCAGGCTCTTGAAGAACAGGCTTTCGTTCCGGATGTCCGCCACCACCCAAAGGGGTCGAGTCATGATTCTCCTCGATGGTCCTTCTGAAACCCGCCAGGGCAGGCGGTTTTCATAAAATCATCAGGTTACACGGATGGGAAAGATGGCCCGGGACGGGCTGGCTTGTTCACGACGCGTCCCGCTTTCCAAGGAGGAGGCCAACACCACGGGCAAGAGATTAGCACAATTGAGCAAGGTTTTGGACGGCAAAGAGGGGCTTCATTTCTCCTGGGGAAAAATAGCCGTTGACGAAGAATCTACCTGGGAATTTGTATCCTCTTAGGATTTTTCTGGTTCATCCGGTTTTTGCGTACCTGGTTGCCAATCCAGGCTTTGCAGGGAAGCGGTTGAAGCAGAACCCCCCTTGGAAAAAGGGGGGCAGTGGGGATTTCTTTTTACTTTTAGCTTGTTATCTTTTTTTGGCTCATCCGGTTTCCGGAACCTGGCCAAAGTCCGGGCAGGGACTTGAGGAGGAGAGGAACGTTGCCTGTCATCGGGTTTTTCCGACAGGCGCGGCATTCTCACCCTGACTCCGGGCAAAGGGGGGGACCCGCCCGGGCCGCTTTCAGCAACCGTTCTGTCCTGGAGGCCGGGTACGCTTCAGCCGGATGAACTTTTTTTCCTTACCCGAACACCCCTCTCCCAGGAAGGCGGCCAGATCCCGGGATAGGGCCAAAATTTCCGGGGGCCACAGGGGGGGCTCCCCCAGGGCCAGGGCCAGGGCGGCCTCCAGGGGCTCGAACAGGCTCCGCGCCGGGGAGGCCCGGAGCTGATCCAGGACCTCCCGGCCTCCACCGGTCCGGGCCATTTCCAGGAGAAGGCCCAGGGCCGGTGCGGGGTCTGCCTGACGGGCGGCCTCGGCCAGAGGCCCGGCGGCCCGGGAAGCCCCGGCAATGAGCCCGGTTCCGAAATCCTCCTCCATGCCCGGCAGCCGGGACCGGGCGTCCGGGGGCAGAAGGTCCAGCATCCGGGCGAACCCGGGAAGGCCGGAAAGGGCGCCCAGCCAGTCCAGGGGCGGGGCTGCGCCCGGCCGGGCCCCGAGGAACTCCTCCACGGCCCGGGCCGCGGAAACGGGGTCCTCCAGATCCGAGAGGAACAGGGAGGCCAGGCCGGAGGCGGTTTCCAGGGAGGCGGGGTCCAGGGCGGCTGCCTTTTCCAGGGCCTTCACAGCCTGGGCGGGGTTGCCCTCCCGTTGGCCCAGACCCCCCACAAGCCGCCAGGCCCTGGCGTTTTCCGGGTCCAGATTCACGGCCCGGGCCAGGGCCTTTTTGGCGTCGCCCAAGCGGTCCGCCTGGCTGGCCAGAAGCGCCCCCAACTCCACGAAGGGCCAGGCCTCGTCCGGGTTTACGCTCACCACCCGCCGGAACGCCTCCTCCGCCTCCGCCTCCCGAATCCCTCCCCGCCGCGCCTCCAGAATACCCAGGGCTGCCCAGGCCCCGGCCAGATCCGGGTCCCCTTTCAGGGCTTTTCCGGCCAGGAGCCGGGCCTCGTCCTGGCCGCCGGGCTCCCGGGCCAGGAAAAGGGCCTTGGCGGCCAGGGCCGGAGGGTGGTCCGGCCGCAGGGAGAGACTTTGTTCCAGGCCCCTGGGAATCCCGGTCCCCTTGTCCATCAAAAGGCCCTGGAGAAGCCAGGCGTCGGGGTCCCGGGGAGTTTGCCCCAGGACCTGACCCAGGATGTTGGCGGCGTTTTTCCGCTCCCCGGCCAGGAGCCGGGCCGCAGCCGACAGGAGCCAGGCCGGGGAGTCGTCGGAGTCCGCCCCGGCCCACCGCTCCAGGCACTCGGCCGCCTCCCGCAGGTTGGCCCCGGACCGGGCGGCCAGGAGCCCGGCCAGGGCCCAGGCCCGGGGGTCGCCCGTGTCCATGGCCCGGGCCACGCAGTCCTTATGGGCCTGGAGGGGGTTGGGCGAACGGGCGGCCTCGGCCATCCAGGAGGCCCCGGCCGGGGAGCCGCCCCGAAGGGTACCTGCCTCGTCCTCCCGGCCCGTGCGGCCGTAAACCCGGGTCAGGGCCTCCCGGGCCACGGGATGATCCGGGGCCAGGGCCAGGGCACGGGCCAGGGCCTTTTCCGCGTCCTTTTCCCGGCCGGGGAGATCTGTGTAGAGTCGGCCCAGCAGGGCCCATACCATGGGGTCGTCCGGGGCCAGGGAAGAGGCGATGCGATAGGCCTGCTCCGCGTCCACGGCCCGGTCGGGGTCCTCGTGGAGGAGCCGGGCAAGGCCCAGCCAGGTCCACGCCTGCTCGCTCTGGCGGTCCACGGCGGCCAGGTAGGCCTCCTCGGCCTCGATCGCCGCGCCGCGCACGGCATGGAGGAAAGCCCCCAGGCGGGACCAGGCGCCCGGGTCGTCGGGGGTCTCGTCCGCAATCCTGCGCAGCCCGGCCTCCGCGGCATCGGGGTCCGGGCCGGACTGGGGCACGGAAAGCCCCGAGGCCTCCAGGTCCTCCAGAGGCGGCAGGCCGCCTGCGTTCGTGGCCGTTTCCGCCCCGGCCATGCGGTCCAGGGCCTGGGAGAGGAGGCTCCGGGCCACGTCCCGTTCCATGGGGTAGACCGCCTCGCCGGACCGGACGGGGAGCGGGAGTACGCCATCTTCCTGGGGGCCGGGCCCAGGGCTGTCCAAGGCAAGGAGGGCCGCCAGGAATCGGTCCAAGGCGGCCAGGCGTTTCCGGCCGGCGGGGTGGGCGGCCTGGCGGGTCAGGGCCAGGCCGGGATGCCGGACCTCGTACCATTTCCGGCGGCCTTCCCGGCGCGCCACCCGGGCCAGGCCCCGGCCCGCCAGGCGGGAGGCCAGGGAACTGGCCTTGTTCACGTCCATGCCCGCCGCGAGCCCCGCTTCCCGGGCCGTGGCCGGGTTCCAGGCCTGGGCCAGGCAGGCGAACAGCCGCCGCTCGGCCGGGGGCAGGGCTTCGAACAGGGGATCGAAATTCCTGGACAGCATCGCGGCGGCTCCCTGGAGCCGTTCCGGAAAACCGGCTCCAGGGGCCGGAGCGGCCAGGGCGGCCAGGACGCGGGGGTTGCCCTGGGCCATGGCCAGGCAGGCCCCCATCACCTCCGGGGACTCTTCCCTGGCCAGGGCGCGCCAGAACCCGGACGCTTCATCGGAGGTCAGGGGGGAAAGCTCCAGGGGAATCAGACGTTCCCAGGGCCCGAAAGCCGCCTTGTTCAGGGGAATCCGCCACGAAGCCGAGGCCGCCGGGACCACGCCCGGAACCAGGAGGGCTTCGGCAAAACGGGCCTTCTCCGGAGCGGATAGTCCCGAAAGGAGCCCGGAGAGATCGTCCAGAAACACCACCACCGGCCTGCCCGCCCGGGCCACGGCCGAGGCCCAGCGCTCCCGGGCCGTGGAAAGGGAAGGCGGAACGCCGCCGGACGCTTCCGGGGGCATCAAGGCCGGGTCCGCCGGGGCCTCTTCCAGGAGAGCGGTCAGAAGAGCCAGGACCGGCGCGGCGTTCGGGGTGGTGTCCAGGGCCAGGGGAAAAACCGGCCGGGCCGAGCCTTCCCGGGCCAGGGAGGCGGCCAGGCGGCGCAGGAAAAAGGTTTTGCCGCAGCCCGGCTCGCCGTGGACCAGGATGCCCGGCGCATGAGGGGTCAGGAGCAGGTCCCGGGCCCGGCCGTGGAGCCCGGGCCGGGTCAGGGGCGCGGAAAGGATGGCATCGTCCGCCAGGAATCGGGGGTCCATGGGTCCCTCGAAAGGTTGCTCGGGTTATAATGGCCAAAAAATCAGCAGGTTCCGTTGACCGCCAGGCTATTGTGGGGCTCCTGGCTTTCGCGGCCTGCCGGGCGGGACCGTCAGGTTCCCTTTTCCCAGGTCTCGGCCGGGGCCTTGTTGTCCATGAGGAGGCTACCAGGATTTTCCAAAAAAGCCAACAGATATGTTGGGCTACCCATAGCCGCTAATGGAAAGGCTTCTGACCGGAACAGCCGGTGAGGCGCACGGCCTGGGCCGCTGGTTCGGGGGCCGGCGGAGGAGGCCCCGGAGCCTCTTTTCTACTGCGAAGACGGCCCTGGGGGTTTTTGCGGAGATTTTACCGGGGCAAAGAGGCACCGGAGAGCCGGCGCCTCTTTGCCAACAAATTAGTTTGCAATTTGATTTCGAGTCTTAAGGCTGGACTGTAAAGGCTCTTGGGACCCATGGCTGGAGTGGCGGCTCCTTGGCTGGCAGGCAAGGAGGACGAATGCTGAGGGAGCATCTGGAAAAATCACCTGGATGCCCAATATCAAACAGTTTTGTTTGCAAATATCCGTCATCCTTCAGGAGCCCTGGGATTTTTTCCGCGGCATCCAGGGCGGAACCGCCAAGAGGACTACGAAACAAGGCTTCTTCACCGGAAACATTCCGAATGGAAGGAAATCGGAGGTTCCGGCATGATAGCAAACATAAATGTTGGCATTCCCTTCCGGTTGACAAAATCCACCAAACCCACCAACCTGATGCCCGCTGTCCTCGCATTTCCCCTTTTTCAACACCGGAGGCCGCCATGCCCAGGAAGATGAAAGCCGAGCCCGCGCCCATCGGCGAAAAGATCCGGTCCATCCGCGAGGACCGGGGCGTGACCCTGGAACAGCTCGCCAACGATACAGGCGTTTCCGTGGCAACTCTGCAGAAAATAGAGGCCGGAGAGATGGTGCCCCCCGTGGGAACCCTCCTGTCCGTGTCCCGGTCCCTGGAGGTGGAGTCTTCCCAGTTCCTGGAGAAGCCGACCGCCACCAAGGCCAGCCGGGCCCGGGCCTACAAGGACCGCACCGGCAACTATGCCTACGAGACCCTGTCCCCCGGAGCCCAGCACAAACACCTGAAGGCCTTCAAGGTCACCATCGATCCCAACCGGGAGCACGAGGGCGTGGGGTATTCCCATCAGGGCGAGGAATTCGTGTATGTCCTGGCCGGGTCTGTGGACATCACCGTGGGGGAGCAGGTGAACCACCTGGAAAAGGGGGAGTCCCTGCATTTCAATTCCGGCGTGGCCCACAACCTGAAGAACTCCTCGGCCAAAAAGGCCGAGCTTCTTGTGGTGATCTACACCCCATAGGATCCAAACCGCGGCTCAAGCCGCACGTGGCAATTCGGGAGGGTCATCCTTATAAATAAGGCGCCCCCCTGGGAGGCGATATGTCCTACAAGCTCACGTCCGAACAGCTCATGGTCCAGAGGATGGTGCGGGAATTCGCTCGTGGCGAGATTCTTCCCACAGCCGCCGAGCGCGACCGGACCGGGGAGTTCCCGTCCGAAAATCTGAAGAAGATGGGGGAACTCGGCCTCATGGGCATGATGATCCCCGCGAAATGGGGCGGGGCGGAGGCCGACGCGGTCTCCTACGTCCTGGCCCTGTCCGAGGTGGCCTACGCCTGCGCCGCCACGGCGGTGGTCATGAGCGTGCACAACTCCATCGTGTGCGAAACCCTGTATCGCCTGGGCTCGGACGTCCAGAAGGCCCGGTTTCTCGAGGACCTGGCCTCCGGGGAGAAAATCGGGGCCTTTGCCATGACCGAGCCTCTGGCCGGGTCGGACCCCGTGCACCAGGAGACCGAGGCTGTGCGCGACGGGGACGGATGGGTCATCAACGGCGCCAAGCGATTCATCACCTCCGGCAAGAACGCGGATGTGGTCATCGTCACGGCCCGGACCGATTCGGCCAAGCGCCACCGGGGCATCTCCGCCTTCATCGTGGAGCGCG
>JAHJUF010000044.1 GCA_018829095.1 Pseudomonadota bacterium
AGGTTTCCCCCACATTCCTGTGCCTACCCCCCATACTTGCCAACCGCCAGGAGCGTCCTGGCCACGATGACTCTTTGGATGTCCAGGCTGCCCATTACCACCGGGGCGGCGGCGGACAAGGCAAAAATGCGGGCAGCCTCGTATTCGTCCGACAGGCCGTAGGCTCCGTGGATCTCCATGGCGTCGTCCGCGATCTGGCGGATGCCCTGGGCGGTCATGATCTTGAACACGGCCGCGTCCCAGAAGGTGTCCTCGCCCCGGTCCACCTTGGCGCAGATGCGGTGGAGATAGGCGGTCATGGACTCGGCGTGCACGGCCATGCGGGCGATCTTTTCCTGGATCATCTGGAACTTGATCCCGATGGGCCGGTCCCGGTGCATCCGGGTGTTGGCGTAGGCCAGGGCGATGTCCAGCGCCCGGCGCGCCACGCCTGTGTAGATGGCGCAAAACCCGATCTTGCCCAGGCTTTCCGCTTTCAGGAGCACCTCGAAGCCCTGGTCCGGCGTGCCGATGGCATGCGCGTCCGGGGCGAAGTAGTCTTCCAGGATCACGTCCCCGTTGTCCACCTGCATGTGGGAAAACGACTCCCGTTTCCCCGCCTTGTAGCCGGGCTTGTCCGCTTCCACCAGAAAGGCCTGGACCCCGCCGGACTCGGTCTTGGCGAAAATGATCATCTGGTGACAGATGGCCGAGTAGGTGATGAACCGTTTGCAGCCGTTGATGACCCAGCCGCCTTCGGTCTTTTTTGCCACGGTGGTGAGCTGGCGGGGGTCTGAGCCCGTGTCCGGCTCGGTGAAGGCGAGCGCGCCCACGGCCTTCATGGACAACAGGTCCGGCAGGAAGCGCTCCCGGGCCTCCGGGCTGCCGTAAGCAAACAGCGGCCAGGCCAGGACGTAGTTTTCCAGGATCATGTTGGGCGGCACCATGGACCCGTAGGCCAGCTCGGAAACCGCCAGCATCATGGCCGTGAAAGTGCCGTCGAGCCCCCCGGCCTCCTCGGGAAACGGCAGGGACAGGATGCCCAGGCCCAGGAACTCCTCCAGGAGGTCCGGCGGAAGAATCCCGGTCTTCTCGATCTCCCGCTGGCGGGGCAAAATCCTCTCCCGGGAAAACCGGGCCACTTCCTTTTGGATCTCCGCTTCCTCAAAGGTGAAGGCGTATTCCATGCATCCTCCGCTTATGGTCCCTGGTTCCGGGTGTTGAGTGTGCCTGCTCTCCCGGGGATTGTTACCAGATCGCCCGGCCCCGGGAAAGGAGGAGTTTGCAGGTTGTCAGGCGGGGTGGCTTCCAGGAGAAAAAAAGATTGGCCAGGTGGAATTCAAGCGCTTGAAACGAAAAAAATCCCCCCTGCCCCCCTTTTTCAAAGGGGGGAACCTGGTATCAGCCCTTGTCCTCATGGAGGATGCTGGAGACCACGCCGTCTCTTTTGAGTTCGGCCCGGTAATCCTCCCGGCACTCCAGGAGGGAGCAGAGGTAGATCATGTTCTTTCTGGCGTACTGGCGGTAGGGGTCGGCCTCCACGCCGAAGGCTTGGGCGAAATGCAGGCGCATGAGGCGGTCCAGGCCTTCCAGGGGGCCGGCCAGGCGGTCCTCGATGAACCGGTAGAACGGCCGGGTCTTCACCAGGAGGTCCAGCTCGTCCTCGAACTGCTCCACGCCCCCCTCCACCAGCTCCCGGTACAGGAAAAGGAGCTTTTCCAGGTAGATCCGGGAAGCCATCTGGCCCAGGAGGTCCACGGTGGCGAGGATCTTGCCCAGGCGGCGGGAGGTTTCGTCCGGAAAGGCGACCTCCTCCAGGGCAAAAGCGAGATCCGTGGCCATGATCATGGCCCGGCACCTTTCCCGGTCCAGGGGTCCGAACCCCCTGGATTCCAGGTACCCGTCGGCGAAATCCGCCGAGAGGGCGACGTGGTCCAGGGAGTACTTGGCCCCGGTGCCGTCGTTGTCCCCCTCCTTCTGGATGTACCCGGAGTCGTGGAGCAGGGCCGCCGCCAGGCCCAGGTGGAGGTCCGCGGGGGAAAACCGGTCCCCGGCGAGATGGGCCCCGTGGCAGAGGCGGACCATGGCCAGGAGGGTCTCCAGGGTGTGGGACAGGTCGTGGTACCGGGTGTTGCAGGCCTGGTAACCCGGATAGCGGCCCGCGAAAAGATCCAGGATGTCGGTCCACAGGCCGAGAAAACGGGGCAGCTCGAAATCCGGGTGGATCATGAGGGCCACGCGGCAAGTTTCCTCGAAGATGCCCTCGGGGTCCGCCACGTGGATGAGCCGCCCCACCGTCTTGTCGCTCAGGCTGCCGTCCGCGTTCAAGGCGGCAACCACGGCGTGGATGGGTTTTCCCATGCTGGCCTTACGCTGGTTCGGGTTCCCGGAAAACCCGGGCGCGCCGGGCATCCCAAACATCGTGGAGAAAAAGGTGGAGTTATACCGATGAATCTATAAGCGCATCGGGGATCAAAAATCAACCCGGGCCCTCCAGGGCTGGTATTGAAAAAAGGCCCGGGCTTTACTATTAAATCAACAACAGACCCTTTTTCCGAAAGCAGGGCATCCGTGATCCTCCTGGAAGACATCCTCAAGGAACCTGACTTTCCCCGGGCCGTGGAAGGCTTGGCCGTGGAATTCCGGAAACGCCACGGCCTGGGGCCCGTGCACCAGCTTGGGGTGGTGGTGCCCGACGCCGTGGCCGCCGCCCAGGAGCTTTCGTCCCGGGGCCTGGGGCCCTTTTTCCTGGCCAAGGGAGCCCCGGTCCGGTGGCAGGACCAGGGCGAGGAAAAACAATTCTCCGGCCTTTTGGGCCTCACCGCCAAAAACGGCGTGGACGTGGAACTCCTGGAGCCCGGCCAGGGCTCGGATTTCTATGCCCGGCACCTGGACCCCCAGGGGCGGCCCCTGGTCCAGCACCTGGGGTTTTTTGTGCCCGACGTGGACGCGGCGGCCGGGAAGCTGGCGGCCGCAGGATTTGCCGTCCGGGTCCGGGGCCGCATCGAGGCTCCCCTCCTCACGGCGGAGTTCGCCTACCTGGACTGCCAGGACAAGGCCGGTTTCGTGGTGGAGTTCATCCGGTTCTCCACCCTGGGCCTTGCTTTGAACCCACCCGGCTTTCTGGTCAAGGCCCTGGGCCGGCTCCAGAAGCTTACGGGCCGGACCGTGTACGCCCTGGATTAGGCGTCCACGCCCCCGGGTAATCTCCAACCCAAAGAAAACCTGAAACCATGGCCCGGTTCACCTATTCCTCGTTGCTTCCCCATTCCCCGGAAGAGGTGTTCGCCTGGCACGACCGGGAGGGGGCCTTCCTGCGCCTCACCCCGCCCTGGGAGGCCGTGCGGGTGGGGGAAAAGACCGGTGCCGGGGTGGCGGCGGGAACCCGGGTGAGCTTTTCCGTGAAGACCGGCCCAATGTGGATGCCCTGGACCGCCCGGCACGTGGAATACGACCCGCCCCGCATGTTCGCGGATGAACAGGAGCAAGGCCCCTTTGCCCGATGGCGGCACGTGCACCGCTTCCTGGCCGGGGAAAACGGAACCCGGATGCAGGACGAAATCGAGTACGGGCTTCCCCTGCCCCCCCTGGGCTCGCTGTTCGGCAAGGGCATGGCCCGGAGGCGGCTTTTGCGCATGTTCCCCTTTCGCCACCGCATCGTGGCCCGGGACCTTTTCCGGCACCTTTCGCCCCCGGCCTCCCCGCCCTTGACCGTGGCCATCACCGGCGCATCGGGGCTTCTGGGCCGGTCCCTGATCCCCTTCCTCACCACGGGCGGGCACCGGGTGGTCTCCCTGGTGCGGCGCGCCCCCCAGCCGGGAGGCGGCGAAATCTTCTGGGACCCGGCCCGGGGCGAGTTGGACCCGGCCAGCCTGGCCGGGGTGGACGCGGTGGTGCATCTTGCCGGGGAAAACATCGGCGAAGGCCGGTGGACCCGGGAGAAGAAACTCCGCATGGTGGGAAGCCGGACCCTGGGCACCGAAACCCTGGCCCGGGCCGTGGCGGCCGCGATGGCAAAAAACGGACCCCGGGTCCTGGTGTCCGCCTCGGCGGTGGGCTATTACGGCCACCGGGCAGATGACCTCCTGGACGAGGGCAGCCCCCAAGGCCGGGGCTTCATCCCCGAGCTTTGCGCGGCCTGGGAGCAGGCGGCCCGGCCCGCGGCCGACGCCGGGGTCCGGGTGGTGAACCTGCGCATCGGCGTGGTGCTCAGCCCGGCCGGAGGGGCTTTGGCAAAAATGCTCCCGGGATTTTCGGCGGGCCTGGGCGCGGCCATGGGGCCCGGGTCCCAATACATCCCCTGGGTGAGCCCGGACGACGTACTCGGGGCCATCCTTCACGCCATGAAGACGCCAGCCCTGTCCGGCCCCGTGAACCTCACCGCCCCGGCCCCGGTCACCTCCCGGGAGCTTGCCCAAGAACTCGGCCGGGTGCTCAGCCGCCCTGCCCTCTTCACCCTGCCCGCCACGGTGCTGAAAGCCGCCTTCGGGCGCATGGCCGAGGAGATCCTCCTGGCCTCGGCCCGGGCGGTTCCCCAAAAACTCCTGGACAGCGGGTTCGTGTTCCTGGACCCGGCCCTGGGGCCGGCCCTGGCTCACGTCCTGGGCAGGGACCCCGGACCGGGGGTGCCCTCATGAGCCTGGGTCTCCGAATCTTCTTCTTCGCTCTCCTGGCCGTGGCCATGCCCCTGGGCTACGCCCACCACGTAACCCCGGACCACGCCGAGGCCTTTTTCCGGCTCCACATCTTCCTGTTCAACCTGGCCGGGGGCGGCAGCCTGATCCTCTGGCACAGCCAGGGGCGCGGTTCCCTGAAACCCGCGTCCGCCGGGTTTCTTGCTTTGGCCCTGGCCTTCTCCCTTCTGGTCTTTTTGGGCCGCATGAACGCCGCCGCAGCCTTTCTCGCCGCCGGGGCCGTGATGGTGGAGCGGGTCCGGACCGCCCGGTTCGGGTTTTTGCCATGGGCCTTTTTCCGGCGGGTTTCCGTGGCGGACAAGTTCCACCTGGCCTCCCTGCTCTGCCTTTCCATCGGCATGGTCCTCTGCGCGGCGGCCATGGTGAACCAGGCCACGTTTCATTTCCCGGTCCCGGAAAAACTGACCCTGAACACCTTCTTCCTGGGCTTTTCGTTTCCCCTCTCCCTCATCACCATGCACCTCCTGTTCTCCCTGTCCCGGCCCCTGGTCAGGCCCTTTGGCCGGGTCCTGGCCCAGGTCCTGTTCTGGGTCCTGAACCTGGGGGTCATCTCCTTTTTCGTATTCATCCTGGCCGAATGGACCGGCGCGGAACTCTTCATCTCCCTGGTGCTTTCCGCCGCTGTGGTGGGGCTTTTATCCCTGTTCGCCACGGTGGGCCGCCTGGGCCAGGAAAAAGGCCTCCTCCTGTCGGGCCTGATCTTCCTTTTCCTCACCGCCTTCACCGGGGTGGTCTACATCGTCCTGGCCCTGGCCGGCCCCTACGAGGACCTGTCCCCTCTGCTCCTGAAAACCCACGCCTTTCTCTCCCTGTACGGATGGAACCTGTCCGGGCTTCTGGTCCTGACCAGGAAGGAGGACTTCCCCCTGGCCTGGCCGGTCCTCCCCCTGGTGGGGCTCCACTGGCTGGCCGTGGGATTCCTGGCCCCGGCCGGGGACCGGGTCGCCGGCCTTGCCTGGGCAGCCGTTATCCTCTATACGTTGTTCCTGGGCGCCGGGTTGTTCCTGCCGCAGGCGGGAAAACGGCCCCGGGAGGGCTGAGGCAGCCGGAACTCTCCTTCCGAACGGACACTCCAAGCACAACCCCGGCCAAAGCCCGGAACCGAACTCCGGCCAAGGAAGCCATGCCCGAGAACCGAACCCGTCACGAAGTGACCACCGGAGTTCCCCGCCTGGACCAGGTCCTTGGGGGCATCTTCATCGGCGACAACGTCGTGTGGTACGACGATTCCGGGAGCCTGGCCTCCGTGTTCTGGCTCCGGTTCATCCGGGCCTCCCTCAAGGCGAAGAAGCCCGTCATCTTCGCGTCCTTTGACCGGTCCCCCAAGAACCTGTTCGAGCGACTGGGGGAACTGGGCAAGGACGAGAACCTCACGGTCCTGGACTGCTTCACCTACGGCAAGGGCAAGGGCATCCCCACCTTCCTGAAGTTCATGGATGACGCTCCGGAAAAGATCCGCCGCCGGATCATCCCCGTGGCCGAACCGGGAAACACCGCCGCCTTCTCCGACGCCCTGTACGAACTCCAGGCCCGGCTCCCAGGGGACGTGCGCATAGTGTTCGAAAGCCTGACCGGCATGCAGGAGCTTTGGGGTGGCGAGGACGAGGTCATCCGGTTCTACAGCCAAAACTGCCCCCGGCTCTATGATCTTTCGACCATCGCCTACTGGGTCATGGAAAAGAGCGCCCACTCCCGGCGCCTGAGAGCCCAGATCAGCCACATCGCCCAGGTGGCTGTGGAGCTTTCCATCAAGCGGGGCACCACCTCCCTTTCCGTGGTGAAGGCCGAGGACCGCCAGCCCATGGGAGGGCTCCAGCAGCCCCACCGCTACCAGACCCGGGGCCTGGAGATCAGCTTTGCCGGGGAAAAGGACACCGCCGGAACCGAGAACCTGGGGTCTCGTATCAAGCGCTTAAGGGCCCGGCGGGGGCAGTCCCAGGCCGAGCTGGCCCGCCTGGTGGGGGTCACGCCCAGCACCATCAGCCAGGTGGAGTCCAACACCATCTACCCCTCCATCCCCGGGCTGGTGAAGATGGCCGAAGTCATGGGCGTGGAGCCCGGCTACTTTTTCGGGCCTGCCCACCGGGCCAGGAACACCGTGCACCGCCAGGCCGAGGCCCCGGCGGTGCGCCTGGGAAACCTCCCGGCCTTCGCCTCGGCGCGCCAGCTCACCCCCCTGGGCGAGGGCCAGGTCCCGGATGCCTACCTCCTGGAGGTTCCTCCGGGAACGGAGATCGCCGGGCATTTCCTGGCCTGCAAGGGATGGGAGGCGGGATTCATGGCCGAGGGCTCGCTGACCCTCCACTTCCCCGAAGGCCAGGAAACCGCCGAGGCCGGAGACTTCATTTGCATCACGGACCGCCTCCCCTCGGGCTGGTCCAATCCAGGCCCGGAAACAGCCCGCATCCTCTGGATCAAGCTGGGAGAGTCCTCGGACTGAAAAGCCCCCGTGTCCACCCATTTGACTAGCGGCTCCCGGCCCCCCTTTTTTTTGGCGCGGTCAGAGAAAAACTTCTCCGCGCGCTCACTCACGCTGTTTGCGCCACGCGATCAAATGTGCTAATAGCGTAAAAGTGGGCTCTCGTGGTCCTCTCCAGAGTCTGCCGGGGAGCCCCCCATCCGACGATAGAACCACGGAACCATGGACATAGAAAATTTGACCTTGGAGGAGGCGGAGAAAAGGGTCTGGAGTCTCATCTCCCTGGCCATCGTCCTCATCCTGTGCCTCACCCTCATCCTCCTGGGTTTCTACGCTATGGGAGAGGCTTTCCAGGACGGATTCGGCGCCCTCTCCCGGGAGGTCTCGCGCTACTCCGTCTCCCTGGCGGTCCTGGCCCTCCTTTCCTGCGCCTACCTCATCGCCCAGCGCCGCCGATTCCTCCTGTTCTCCCAGGCCATCAACCGCCAGAAAAAGGTTGCCGAGACCCTCTCCAGGAACGTGGAGGTCCTTTCCGGCCTCCTGGAGGTATCCTCCAGCATCAACAGCCAGCTCCAGCTCCAGGACGTCCTGAACACCATCACCAAGGAAATGCTGACCAGCTTCCGGGCAGACCACTCCTCCATCATGCTCCTGGACGAGGACTCCCAGGCCCTGCGTACCAAAGCCTCCTTTGGCAAGGACGCGGAGATGGCCCAAAACGCGCTGATCCCCATCGGCAAGAGCGTGGCGGGATGGGTGGTGGCCAACTCCCAGCCCTTGCTCTTGAACGGCCAGGCCGACGCCGCCCGCTTCCCGGGCCTGGCCCGGAAGAGCAACCGCCAGATTGCCTCGTCCCTGTGCGTGCCCCTGAACCTGGAGGAGAAATGCATCGGGGTGCTGAACGTGAACCTGGTGGACGGCGAACGGATGTTCACGGAAAACGACCTAAAGCTCTTGACCATCTTCGCCAACAACGCAGCCGTAGCCATCCACAACTCCATGCTCCTCAAGGAAAAATCCCACCGCATCCGCCTTGAAACCATGCTGGGCCAGCTCCACAGCCCCCAGGTGGTCCAGAAGCTGGTGGAGAGATACGAGGACGAGGCCCGGCCCTCGCTGGTTCGGGAAAAGCTGGAGATCACCATCCTGTTTTCCGACATCCGGGGATTCTCCAACATCCTGGCCGAGGTGGAGCCCGACGACATCATGGAGTTCCTGGACGATTTCTACAGCCGGATGAACAAGGCTGTTTTCGACAACGAGGGGAGCATCGACAAGTTCATCGGTGATGAGGTCATGGCGTTTTTCGGCGCGCCCATCCCCCTGGCCAACGCCCCCCGGGCGGGCATGGAGGCGGCCCTTTCCATGCTCCGGTACTTTGAGGGCCTGAAAAAGAAGTTCGCCGCCCGGGCGAGCGTGTTCTCCCGGCTGGGGCTGGGCATCGGGCTCAACACCGGCGAGGTGGTGGTGGGCAACA
>JAHJUF010000003.1 GCA_018829095.1 Pseudomonadota bacterium
AGCGACAGGGAGGGCAGGCCGAAGTTCTCCTCCTCTTCCCCCATGAACTCGAAGGCCTTCTGCTTGGTGACAGGCACCACGATGGGTTTCACGGGCACGGGCCTGTGGATCTTGGGAGGCGTTTTGGGGCCTTCCTCCTTCTCCCGGGCCTCGCGTTCAGCCCGGACCTTGAGCTTTTTCCGGCGCTCTTTCCACACCGTGACCCGGGTTTCCACCCGTTCGGCGGCCTGTTTGCGCCGGTTCCACGCCCTCCGGGCCAACTCGGCCAGGGAGAGGCCCGTGGCGGCCATGAAGGAGAGGAGGAAGAAGGTGAAGAGCACGATGCCCGCGCCTGAGGGGTTCAGGTACCGGACCAGGAGGTTCTTGACGCCCATTCCCAGGAGGCCGCCGGTGGAATAGGCCCGCTGGCCCACCCACAGGTCGTTGCCGAAGAGGGACCAGAAAGACCCGGAAAAGAGCATGAAGAGCCCGCCGCCCACGGCGGCGATGAGCATCCTGCGCCGGGATTTTCCCCGGAGCAGGGCCAGGCCGGCCAGGGTCAGCAGCACGGGGAGGAAGAAGGCTCCCAGACCGAAGAGCCCCACCAGGAGGCCCCCCACGTTGGCCCCCAGGACCCCGAAGAGGTTGTGGACATCCCCTCCGTCCGTGACGCTGAAAAACACGCAGGGGTCGTCCGGGGTGTAGGTGGCCAAAGTCCCCGCCGCGAACAGGACGAAGAAGCCGAAAAGGATGGCCAGGGCCTCTTTGCGCATGGTTCCCTTAGGGATGGGCTGATGGAATCCGGGCTCAAAAACCGGGGAAAGCCTACCACCGGGTCAGGTCAATAGCAAGCTTTTCCCCGTCAATTCCATGGCTTGCAGGGCCCGAAAAAAATTCTTCACCAGGTCCGGGGCGAACTGGGTCCCGCTCCTTTGCACCAGGATATCCGCCACGTATTCCAGGGTCTGGGCCTTGCGGTAGGCCTTGTCCGTGAGGGCCGCCTCGTAGAAGTCCGCCAGCATGACCACCTGGGACACGGGGTGGGGCTGGAGCACGCGCCCGGACCGGGGGTAGCCTCCCTGGCCGTTCCAGTGCATGTGGTGCTCGTAGGCCGCGGCCAGGACCAGGCGGGGCACCCCGGGCTTGCCGGCCAAAAGCTCGGCCCCCAGCTCCGGGTGCCGGGCCAGAAGGAGCTTCTCCTCCCGTTCCAGCTTGCCGGTCTTGTTCAGGACCTCGGGGGGCACCTTGAGCTTTCCGAGGTCGTGGAGGAGCCCGCACAGGGCGATGTCCCCGAAAAGCTCCGGGGCGAGCCCCAGGGCCTGGGCCTGGGCCGCGCACAACAGGGCCACGTTCACGGAATGATTGAAGGTGAGCTCGTCGTGCTCCTTCAGGGGGGCCAGGGGAAAGATGGTGTCCGCAAATTTCAGGAAGTACCGGACAAAGTGGGAGGCGGAGTCCTGGTCCGTCAGGGTGAGGGAGAAATCCTGGGAGAACAGGCTGGCGATGGCCTCCTGGGCCTCGCGCAAAAAGTCCGTGGACACCTCCCGCAGTTCCTCCCCGGTGGAGGCCTTTTCCCCTGCAACCAGCTCCTCCCCCTGGCTCCCGGCGGCCATGAGGCGGATGAGGTCCTGGTGGGAAACCTGGCCGCCTCCCCTCGTGCCCTGGCCGGTCATGACCCGGCCCACCTTCACATGGGCCGAGGACCGGATGGTGCTCTCTCCCCGGCCGTCCTCGTCCGTCAGACGGGAAAGGTCCAGGATGAAATTCTCCAGCTCCTCCAGGGTGAGGCCCGGCAGGAAGGTCAGGCGCTGGAGCCCCACCGACTGCATGACCTCAGCCATCTTCTCGAAGTGGAAGGCCTTCTTGTTCATGGGCCTGCCGTCTATCACCAGCTCCCTCTCGATGCAGATGTAGGTGGCGGCGTCTGCGGCCAGGAAGGCCTGGCGGGCCTTCTGCAGGGCCATGAGGAGCGCCGAGCGCACCGTGGAGTGGGTGGTGGAGTAGAGAAGGGAGTTCTTCAGGGCGGCCATGAGGTTGCTGGCAAGATAATACAGGGCCTCGGACAAGGGAATGGGGGGAATGTCCAGGGCCTCGGCGTCCGCCGCGCGCAGGTTCTTGTCGCTCATGACGACCCCATCATCTTCTGGATCTTGGCCTTGAGGCGCCGGGCTATTTCGTTGATCTCCAGGTTCTTTTCCGAAAGACCCGCCACGATGAAGTCCTTGAGTTCCTGGGAGGGGGGATAGGCGTCCAGGCTCCGGTAGATTTCCAGCTTCAGGCGTTCGAACTCCGCCCCGGAAAAGAGCCGGCGGCCGGACACGAAATCAAAGAGCTCCACGAGGGTCCCGGGCAGGCGCATGAGGGCCAGCGCCCGGACGGCCTGCTGCTTCCGGGCAAGATCCGGGGCCCCTGCCATCCGCCGCTTGTCCGTGATTATGGCCACCAGGGCCCGGGCCACCTCAGGGTCGTTCAGGATGCTGGCCACGGAGACGGCTCCGGCCGAGATCTCGGGGTCCGGATCGTTCAAGGCCTTGACCACCCACTGGCCGGCCCGGGGGTGGTTCAGGCGGGCCAGGGTGCGCAGGGCCTCCAGGCTCACCTTAGGATGGGGATGGGCGGCCATCTCCTCGGCCAGAGGCGCGGCGGCCGGGTCGCCCATGCGCTGGAGGATGGACAGCATGTTCCGAATCACGAACCAGCGGCTGTGGGGGTCCTTCAGCCGATTCACCACAAAGGGCATGGTGTGCTCGGAAAGCTCGGTGATGAGGCGGAGCTGGATGCCCCGCACCGACTTGTTCTCCTCCTCGATGAGGGTGTCCACCAGCCGCTGGGCCGCCTGGGAGCCCGAGGCCCGGAGGAGGTCCAGGATCCGGGCTGATTCCTCCCAGCCCCTTTTCAGGATGATGAAGGACAGGTGGGACAGGGTTTCCACGGTGAACAGCTCTCCCCAGGCCCGGTCCAGGTAATAACCCACGAAGGGTTTGGTTTCGTGGAGGCGCTGCTTGATTTTTTTGGCCTGTTCCCAGGTGTCCAGGAATTCGTCCCACTCGCCCATGGCCAGGGTTTCGTCCACCAGGGCCACCAGCCGGGCGGAGCAGGCCTGGGCCTCCTCGGGGCCCGGAGCTTTTTCCAGCAGATCCAGCAGGGCAGCCTTGCAGTGGGCCGAGATCAGGGCCGGGGCCATGGCCTCGGCCAGGTCGCCGGCCAGGTCCGCGGACTTCCGGGGGGCCTCCAGCCTGGCCAGGGCCTCGGTAAGGACCCGGTTTTGGGCCACCTCCTCCTCCAGGCCCTCGGTGAGGTCCTCCAGGGAAGCCGATTCGTGCCGGGTCTCCGCCTTCCGGGTGGAAATCAGGGCCCGCGCCTCCTTCTTGAACCGCTCCTCCCTGCCCGGGGCGAGATCGTTCATGCTCTCGTCCTCCCCGGCAAAAGGCCCAGCCGAGGCCATGAAATCCAACAGTTCCAAAATCTTGGGGTTGATCTCCAGGCTGGAGGTGTCCAGACCTCCGATGGCGGCCAACACCATGCGAACGGGAAGGCTGCACAGGACCTCGGCCGTGAGTTCGGGCCAGGAAGCGGAAAAGGACAGGGCCTTGGAAAGGAACTCCGAGCGCAGGGAAGGGCCCAGGGCCTGGATGAGCTTCAAAAGGCTGTCCTTCACCCGGTCGTCCCCCACCAGGTCCGGGCCGCCTTCGGCCAACTCACCGAAGTACTTGGCCGCCACCCGGTCGAAAGACAGGTCCGGGGCGTCCGGGGGCGAGGCCAGCCGGTCCAGGATTACGGCCAGCTTGGCCGGGTCCGCGCCGGTGAGCCGGATGCCTTCGGCAAGCGGGCCCGGGGGTCCCTTCCCCCGGAGCAGGGCCGACACCATTTCCTCCAGGGCGCCTCCGGGGTCCAGGCGTACGAGGTC
>JAHJUF010000370.1 GCA_018829095.1 Pseudomonadota bacterium
CCTGCCCCCCTTTTTCAAAGGGGGGTTCCTGCCTTTTCACCCTGCCCTCCTTTTTGAAAGGGGGGTTCCTGCTTTTTCAAAGGCCGAAGCCTGCCTGGGCCGCCCAGCTGCACGGTTCCTGGCGGGGATCACTCCACGTTGGCGATCTGCTCCCTCAGCTTCTCCACCTCGGTCTTGGCCGCCACCACGACGTGGGACATGTCCGCGTCCACGCTTTTCGCCCCCATGGTGGAAAATTCCCGGAGCATCTCCTGGGCCAGGAAGTTCAGGGAACGGCCCGCCGCCTCGGGGCTCTCCACCAGGAAAAGGAACTGGACCACGTGGCTCCGGGCCCGGACGATCTCCTCGGTGATATCCGCCTTGTCCGCAAAAAAGGCCGCCTCCTGGGCCACCCGGGCGGGGTCCGCCGCATCTCCGGCCAGGGCCGCGATACGCTGGGCATATTTTTCGCGGACCCTGGCGGGAACCTCCCCGGCCCGGGCCTCCACGTCATCCAGGTACCGGGCCAACAGATCCAGGCGTTCGGTGAAATCCCGCTCCAGGGCCTGGCCCTCGACGCGGCGCATGCGTAGGAAGGATTCCAGGGCCTCGTCCAGAGCCCCGGCCACCAGGGGCCAGATAGCCTCGGGGTCCGGCTGGCTGACCTCCTTGGAGATCACGCCCTCCTGGCGGGCCACCAGGGAAAAAGGCACGGGGTCGGTGAGGCCCAGGGCGTCGCGCAGGTCCGCCAGGGCCTGATGATAGGCCATGCCCAACTCCGTGTTCACGCAATAGGCCGCCTCCCCAGCCACGGACTTCAGGTCCAGGGTGACCTCCACCCTCCCCCGGGTCACCTTCTCGCGGATCACGCCCTTGATGCGTTCCTCCAGGGGCAGGCAGGCACGGGGCATGCGGATGGATATCTCGCAGAACCTATGGTTCACGGACCGGATTTCCAGGCTGGCGCAAAGCTCGGAGGAGGATTGCTCCGCCCGGGCGAACGCGGTCATGCTGGTGATCAAGGTTTTTTTCCTTCCATGGGTGGTTCCGCCCCGGCCCGGTCGGCCATGTATTTCATCCGGACCTGGAGAAGAAAGGCGATGAGATTCTCTTCCCGATAGTCCGGGTAGGTCCAGGCCAGAGGCTGGTAGGTCCCCTTGCCAAAGACCAGGGTGAGGTCCGCGAAGATGCCGTTGGTCAGGTAGATCCGGTGGGTGAAGTTCTTGCCCGTGGCCAGGACAAAGCGTTCGGCCGTGAGGATGCCCGGGTCCAGGTTCACCCGGCGGCAACCGTTTTCGCCATAGACATCCTCCAGGCGGTTGGCGGCCAGCTTCACCCGGGCCAGGGCATCCTGTTCCACGGGCTCGGCAAAAGCAAGAAAGCGGCGGAACAGGGGGCCGCCGAACTCGGATTCGTAGTAGCCCGTGTGAAGAAAGGGAAACCACGGGCTGGCCATGTCCACCGGGCCGAACTCGTCCACGAGCCTTTTGGCCACGTCCGGGAACAGGCCTTGATCCAACATCAACGCCCCAACCACCAGCTTGGCGGGAACCGGAATCCTGGGAACGCTCATGGCCTTGCGCCGCGCCCGTCAGTCCCCAAGGGGCCGGGCCTCCTCGATGATCATGATGGGGATGTCGTCCCGGACCTCGTAGACCAGCCTGCATTTGTCGCAGACCAGCCCGTCGCCCGTGGCGGTTTCAGCCAAGTCCCCCTTGCATTGGGGACAGGCCAGGATTTCCAGCAGTTCCTTTTTGACGGCCATGGGCCTCCTTTTCCGATTTACCGGAAAAACCGGTTTCCCCACCCGCCCTGCATGGGGTATAGAGCGGGCCATCCCCCCAAGCCCACGAAAGGCTCGGAAAAAACATGGCCCCTTCTTTTGTCATCATCCGCTGGTCGGGCATGGGCGATGTGGTCATGGCCCTGCCCGCCGTCCGCCTGCTCAAGGAAAACTTCCCCGGCTGCCGGACCACGTTCCTGACGGATCTTCCCTTTGCGCCCCTGGTGGAGCTTTCCGGCCTGGTGGACCGGGTGATCCCCCTGGACCGCCGGGGCTTCGAAACCCCCGGGCGGCGGCTTTCCGGGGTCCGGAGCCTGTTTGCCGCCCTGGCCGCCCTTTCAGCCGCAAAGCCGGATGTGGCCTTTGACCTCCAGGGCTTTGGGGAGACCGCCGTCCTGGCCCGGGTTTCGGGCGCGCCCGTCCGGGTTGGACGTATCAAAAATTCGGGCCTGCGTAAACGCATTTACAACCGGGCCATCACGGCGGACTGGGAGCAGGATCACCGGGCGCTCTACTTTTCCCGGGTCATAGCCAAAAGCCTGGGCCTGGCCGAGCCCGTTGCGCCGGAGCCTCCCGTGCTGCCCAGCCGGTTCCCGGACCGCTCGGGGCTCTCCGTGGCCGGGCTGAACCTGGGGGCCTCCACGGAAAACCGGCGCTGGTCCCTTGCCCATTTCCTGGACTTAGGCAAAAAACTGGAAAAGGAGGGGCTTTCCGTGCGGGTGTTCTGCGGGCCCCAGGAAGCTCACATTCTGCCTGAGGTTCAAGCCTTCTGCAAGGACCGGGGCTGGGATCTCGTGCTTTCCCCGTCCACCGTGCGCATGGTGCGGGGCATAGACGAGTGCCGGGTCCTGGTTTCCAACGACACAGGCCCGGGCCACGTGGCCGCCGCCCTGGGGGTGCCTGTAGCCACAATTTTTTCCACCGGCGACCCGGACAACGTCCGCCCCCTGGCCCCGGCAACCGCCTGGTTCCGGGACAAAGAAGACATCAACCGCATCCGCGTGGAGCCCGTGTTCGAGGCTTGCATGCGGCTTGTGGGGTAGCTCTTGGCTGAGGTCTATACCCAATTCACAAAGCAACTTTAGGTTCAGCCAATCAACTGGCTGCCTAACGATGCTTCAAATAAGTTTTTCGGGAAGAGCTACCCGCAACGGCTAACTTAATAGGCGTACCTTGCGTAAAAGGAAGCATCTGGATTAACTACGATGAGGTTCCGAAGCCCATTTTTTCTGTTGATAAAAGAAACTGTTATGAGCTTCACCGTTTTATAAGCATTGTTCCCATCATAATGCAAAAGAAGCTGCCAATAATTTTGCTCATCCGAAATATAAACCAATGAATCAAAGCCCTTCAAATCTTTCAAATTGCTCCAATCGCCTGGAACTTTCTTTATGGCTGCATTTCGAGACATCCCAGCCTTTATTCGGCTCCAGTTTGCTGGGCATGGCGGCCTTGGCGCATAGATTGAATACAAAATGTAAAACGACATTCCCAAAAATAACAACAGACAAACTATGGCTATTGCCTTGAAAATTTTCATGATAACCGGTTTCATGATTTCCAATCAAAAATTACCGGTGGAATCTGGTTACGGCCGAGAACGTCATGGGTGTAACAGTCCCGTAGATACCGTCTTTCCGGTCAAGCCGAAATTGCCGAGTGCCACTGGCACATTTTATTAGGTCGGCAAAGGCGTGGGTGATCCCGGCAACTGGCTGCCGGGCTCCGAAGGACAATAGGTTTTCATCCAAAATTCCTCGCAGGAATCGCCTGCCACAACAAACCCCGTCCCAAACCTATAGCGCTCCGCGATCCAACGGAATTGAACAGCTCCCGTCCGCCTGAAGGGAGAGGGTTTCGCCTTCTTCCGGTATCCATACCTTTTCGGACAGGTTCATCTCCAAAAGCTTTGCCTTCAGGGTTTTCCGGTCCGTCATGCAATGGTTGACGGCGTTCATATGAACGGCAACCACGACACCGGGCGCTGTCTGAACAAACTCGATGATTTCATCGAGAGGCATCAAGATAGGTTTTCCTATATCCAATACCGCCGATCCGGCGTTGACTATGGCCACCTGCGGTCTGAGATTTTGCAAAACCTCTCTGACGCGGGCCGTCAGTACGGTATCACCCGCAATGTACAGGCTGGGCTCCCCGGGGAGGTCCAGAAAAAATCCCAGGCCCGGCCCCATGAATCGGCGGATGATTCCTTTTCCATGTTCCGCCGCAACAGGCGTGATGCGGCCGTTCAAAAAAGGCCGGGCCTTCTCCGGAACCATGCCGACAGCCCGAATGCCTTTTTTTTCGAGATACCGCACATCCCCGGAACCGCAGTATACCGGGACCTTGAGTTCGGCCAGGAGGCGGGCCCCCTTGCTGTCAAGGTGGTCCCAATGCCCAAAGCGGCAGTGGGTGACAAGCCCCCCCGTAACGGTCCGGAGCAGGGGCAGGACCGTCTCCGGAACCTCCACAAGCGGATTTCGTCTTGGAGGGCGGCGAAACAAGGTGAAGGGAGGCAGGGTTCCTTTTTTTGCCAGGCAGGGGTCCACCAGAATCCGATTGTCCCCTGTCTCCACAACAAGGGTCGCATTCCTCACAAAATGAATCTTCATGGGTTTTCCTTCTTTTCCGCCAGTTCCACCACTTCAGGAGAAATCTTCATCTTGCGGACGGCGCGGTCGGGGATGCCCTTGATGCGCCAGCGGCGGTGGACCCAGAGCCATTGTTCCGGGACCTTGCGGATTTGGGCCTCGATGATGTTGTTCAGCTTTTGGGTCTGGTTGTGGACGTCGGCGTGGACGTCGCCCGTGCGCTCCATGAAGATGGGGGACTGGATGACCACGCGGTGCCGGCCGTCGGCCTGGCGGGTGGAGAACACGGGCACGATGGGCGATCCGGAGCGCAAGGCAAAAAGGGCCAGGCCCTTGTTGGTGCAGGCGATGCGGTCGAAAAACGGCACGTACACCCCCTCGAACCAGGACGAGTTCTGGTCCAGCAAAATCCCCACCATCCCGTTTTCCTTGAGAATCAGGGACACCAGCCCCGCGCTCTTGTCCTTGTCCAGGACCACGTTGCCCGTGCGGGACCGCAATCCCGTGAGCACCCGGTCCAGGGGGGTGAAGTCCAGGGGCCGGGCCATGACGTGCATGGGCGCGGCCAGCTTCAAGGACGCGGCCAGGGCCATGAGCTCCCAGTTGCCGTAATGAGCGGTCAGGAACAGGATGCCCTTGCCGTGGGAAAAAGCCTCCCGGGCGTTTTCCAGGCCCTCGAAGGTCGCGTACTCATCCAGGTTGTCCCGGCTGATCCGGTACAGGGACGGAAACTCCAGGGCCACGGTGGCCAGATGCACAAAAACCTTCCGGAGAGTGGCTTCCACAAAGGGATCGTTTTCCGGGAGCTTGTACGCCAGGGCCAGGTTTTCCCGGGCAATGGCCACGTGGCGGCGGTCCAGGAGCCGCCACAGGTTTCCCAGGGACACGGCAACCTGGCTCAGCCACTTCCGGGGCACGAAAGACAGGAGGCGGAGGACCCAGCCGATGATTCGGGCGATCCAGGTTTCCGCCCAGGGCGGCAGGGGTTTCTCACTCATGGTTCGAAATTTCCTATCTTTATAAGGAGTTGAACCCATCGCCAAAAGCTCTGCCGGATTGGAGGAGGAGAAAGCCCCCAAACAATGGCCTGGAAACCACCGTCATTCCGGCGAAGGCCGGAATCCAGTCCAGCCAACTGGCTGAAGCCTTACCCGGCTTGGGGAAAAAACTTGTTGAAGGCTCCGGGATTCCTGGAGCTTTTTGGGCGTCAGGTTCTTTTTCCTGGATTCCGGCCTTCGCCGGAATGACGGCATGAGTTAGCCCGCGTCACGGTTGTTTGCGAGGCCCCCTTTCCTGGAGGATCATGGCCACGAAGAACGCGAGAAGGGCCTGGTACCAGGAATGGTACACGTTGAAACCCGTGAGCCCCAGGACCAGGACCACGGCGGGCCAGGAGGACAACCCCCTCCGGGGCCCCCGGGCCGTGGCCAGGGCCCGTCGGGACGCGAGAAAGAAGAGGACCGCAAAGGCCGCGAGCCCGGCCAGCCCGGTGGAGGCCAGGAGCATGAGGACCAGGTTGTGGGCGTGGGTTTCCTCAACGCAGGAAAATTTCCGGCCGTCCGGCGAGGTCCAGGGCGGCACCTCCCCCGAGGCGGCCTTCCGGCGGAAAGCATCCTGAAACGAGGACACCCCGGACCCCAGGACCGGGTGATCTTCCCATACAGCCTCG
>JAHJUF010000371.1 GCA_018829095.1 Pseudomonadota bacterium
AACCGGGGCAACCTGCGCCTGGCCGTGGCCACCCACGGCCATTTCGACCACGCGGGCGGCCTGACCGCCGTGTCCCGGGCCCTGGGCTGCCCCCTTTTGGCCCACCAGGGAGAGGCGCGGGAAATGGCCCAGGGCCGCTGGCTCCTGCCCCTGGGGACCTTCCCTCCGTCCCGGGCGGCCATCGCCCTGGCCCGGCGCATCCCCCGGCTCCTGGCCCGGGCCACGCGGTTCGAACCCGTGGAGCCGGACCACGTCGTGGACCGGGAAACCTCCCTGGCCCCCTTTGGCCTGGACGCCCGGGTGATCCCCACTCCGGGCCACTCCCCGGGCTCCCTCACCCTCCTCACGGCCCAGGGCAACGCCTTTGTGGGCGACCTCGCCTACAACGAGTTGCCCTCCCTGTTCAAAAACCGCCGCCCCCCCTTCGCCACGGACCTGGACCTCCTCCACCAAAGCTGGCGGACAGCCCTTTCCGCCGGCGCCCGAACCATCCACCCCGGCCACGGCGCAGCCTTCGACGCCTCGGAACTAGGGGGATAGTTTTTGTGGGGGAGGCCTTTTTTGAAAAAAAGGCCTCCCCCACGCCCCCTCCCAAAAAACTTTTGCCCTATCCGGTGGTTACGTCTCGAGTTCGGGAAGGGGCGGGCGCAGCCCCCTCATGAGGCGGTCGGCCAGGAGCCAGCCTGCCATGGCGAGGCATTCGGCGTCCAGGAAGCGAGGGGCGGTGCGGTCGAAGAGCACGGAGCAGGAGGCGGGGAGGGTTTCGTCGGCGTCGTTGAACAGGGCCAGGACCGGGACCAAGGGCAAGACCGTGAACACGGCCGAGGCATCGTAGGGCAGGCTTTCCCCGGGGGGCTCGCCGCCCTGGTCCGCGAGGGCCTGACAAAAGGCGTCCGGCTTGCCGGAAAAGGCCCGGGCCAGGGCGGTTTCCACATTGGCGGCAAAGGCCCCCACAAAGGGCGCGGCATCGGGGAAATCCCGGTACGCGGCCCAGCCGCCGGGGGGCGGCACAGGGTCCGGGAAGTCCAGGGCAAAGCGGAACAGGAGCACCTTCACGGCCATGCCCGGTTCCCGGCCGCCGGGACCCTCCACGCCTTCCGGCCCCACCCGGTGGACCGCGCCGAAAAGGGGGACCGACAGCCAGCCGCCGGAAAATTCCAGGCCCGCGTCCCGGGCCACCCGGGCCAGGTCCTTGCCCTCCAGCCGCTCCATGTACAGGCGGGAGGTCTGGTCAAAAGCCTCCTGACCGGTTTTGGGGGTGGGGGGCATGGTTATCGCTTCCAGCCGCCCAGGAGGTGGAGGTGCAGGTGGAAGATGATCTGGCCGCCGCCGCGTTCCACGTTGAAGGCCAGGTTGTAGCCGCTCTCGGCAATGCCTTCCTTTTTGGCCATGTCCCGGGCCGTGTGGATGAGGTCCGCCACCACGCCCCGGTCCTCGTCCGTGATGTCGTTCACCGAGCGGATGTGCTTTTTGGGCACCAGCAGCAGGTGAACCGGGGCCTGGGGGTTGATGTCCCGAAACACCACCAGGTCTTCGGTCTCATGAAGAAACTCCGTGTTCATCCGGCCGGACGAAATCTTGCAGAACAGGCAGTCGTCTCCCATTTCCTATCCCCTTCGTGTCATTGAAGTACGATCCAATACTTGCTCAGATTACCCCAGGTTCCCGCGCCGGGCAAGCCTTGGGGGAAGAGGAAATGAGGGGAACCCCTGGCAAACCAGGGTCAAGGCCGGGTTGGGAGGTGGGGAAAAAGCCCGTGCAATGCAGGGAAAACACCTTGCACCGACTGAAAGATAAGGATCAAGTACCCAAATCCGTGGCGGCCTGCAGAAGGCGTGCGCGTGGAGAGTGGCATAAACTAAACGGGTTTGGAGAATTGGGTGGGGATAAGATGTTGGGGCTTTCGGAGGTTGGGACAACCTACAAGACTGGAGGGGGCAGGACCCGAGTCTTACAGGGCCGTCCCGGATTCCTTGGGGATGTCCGGTTCCAGGAGCTTGATGTCCTGTTGCCGGAGGAACTCCGGAAATCCATACACTTTTTTCCCCAGGTATTTCATGTTCACAGCCCCTTGGGGGCAGTTGTTGACGCATCCCAGGCACAGTACGCACTTTTTCGTATCCACCGGCGGGTGGTCCGGATCAATGGCCCCCACCGGGCAGCCATCCCGGCAGATCCCGCATCCGATGCACTTGTCCTCGATGATGCGGTGATCCGTGGTAAGGAGCTTGCATATCCCCACCATGGGCAGGTGCTTTGCCCAGTCCGCGAAGTCGAACTCCCGTTCGGGCGAATCCACCTCGCCTTGCCGGACGCGGGCCAGTACGGCCCGGGCGAACCCGGCGACCTGGTCATAGGTGGATGCGTCCGGCAGGTGCCGGTACTTCAAGGTTCGCGCCTCGTTTCCCATGGACCATGTAGGCGCGTAGGTGGACATGTTGCCGAAGGTGGCGATGCCCGCAGGTACGCCGCCCTTTTCGACCATGAGCGTGAGGAGTGTGTGCGCGGTGTTGTGCTGGTTGTCGCCCGGGCCGCCGAAGGTGGCGTAGGATGCCACGGGGGTGCGGTCCAGGCGGTCCAGGCCGCAAAACCATGCCCGGACGTTGGGCGGCACGTCCATGTAGTGCACGGGCGTGCCAGCCATCACGAGGTCGAAATCCGCAGGCCGGACACCCTTGCAGTCCCGGATGTCGCAGGCGTGGACCGTCAGGCCGCTTTCCTGGAACACCCTGCCCATCAGGCGGCCGTAGCGCTGGGTGTGGCCGGTTTGGCTGTACCAGAGGACCAGGGCGGTTTTGGGGTCCCGGGACCGGAACTCGCCTGTCCCCCGAACCCTTGCTTCACACGGAAAACATGCAGGCGCGCAAAGGACCACGCCTGCGGCCACGCCCTTCTTCAGAAAGGTTCTCCTTGTTTCCATGCAGACCTCCATGCCCGGGAGTCCCGGATGGTGCCGTCAACTTGCCGCCGGTGTCCGAAGGACGATAGAAGTCTGGTTTGGATGAAAACCTATTGCCCTTCGGGGGTTTTGTGATTTTGCTTTTCCAGCTCTTTTTCCAACATTTTCTGCTTGATGGCCGATCCATCGCGGACAACGAATACCTGGAAACCATGAGTGGCCAACCCAATGCTCCAGCCCAACAGGGGCCAATAAAACCAGAGCACCTGTGGTGAGTACGTGAGGTTGACCGCCAGCATAAGAAGATTGATCACCACAAAAATGCCGGCGTGGTAATAGAAGCTCAGCTTGGCGCGAACATTCTTCCTGGCATTTTCAAGCGCTTGGTCATACGAAATTTTTTCCAACGTCCTTTCTCCTCCCTGCCCCTTTTTCCGTATCCAGCCTGAAAAATACATCGGGATTTTTCAGCAATGTTGTCCTGACCCCCAGCCAAAGGCCTCCCTTTTTTATCCGCTTCTCCCTGTTCGTCCTTTCCCAGGCATATTATCCGATAAGAGAGAAATATCCAATCTCATCTGGAGCAACGCCCTGTTTTTTCAAATTTATCCATGCGATCCTAGACCGTCCCCAAAACCCGCATTCGCCTCATTTTCCTATCATCCGCTCAACCCCCGGGGAAAGCTCCCATGTCCCCCGACGGTCAGGCAAGGCCAGGGCGTCTTCCAGGAGGGTCAGGAAGTCGTTGCGGGCCACGGACAGGGCCCCCAGGGAGAGGAGATGGTCCGTGACCATCTGGCAGTCGATGAAATGGAAACCCCATCGGGTCAGCTGACCCACCAGGGCGGCCATGGCGGCCTTGGAGGCGTCCGGGGCCAGGTGGAACATGGACTCGCCGAAAAAGCAGCGCCCCAGGGACACGCCGTAGAGCCCCCCCACCAGTTCGCCGGCCTCCCAGGCCTCCACGCTGTGGGCGTACCCGGCCGCGTGGAGGTTGGCGTAAGCCGCGATCATCCCGGGCGTGATCCAGGTGCCGGCCCCCTCCTCCTGGCGGATTTTGCCGGAAAGCTCCATGACCCGGACAAAGGCTTGGTCCATGGTGAGGATGAACCGGCCCCGGCGCAGGGTCCGGGCCAGGCTGCGGGAAACGTGGAATTTCTGGGGAAACAGGAGGAGGCGGGGGTCCGGGGACCACCACAGGATGGGCTCATCCGCGGAAAACCAGGGAAAGATGCCCCGGCGATAGGCCAGGAGCAACCGTTCCCGGGAGAGGTCCCCTCCCACGGCCAGGAGGCCGTCCCTCCGGGCCAGGCGGGGGTTGGGGAAAACGAGTTCCTCTCCCAGGGCGAATACGTGCATGGCGCCGGATCAGGCCGGGGTGTCCCAGGAGAAGGCCAGGCCCTCCCCGGAAACATCCACCTGCAAGCTGCCGCCCTTTTTCAGACGGCCAAAGAGAACCTCCTCGGACAGGGGGTCCTTGATCTCCTTTTGGATCAGCCGGGAAAGGGGCCGGGCTCCGAACCTGGGGTCAAACCCCTTTTCCGCCAGCCAGGACCGGGCCTCGGGCGACAGGACGACCTTGACCTTGCGTCCGGCCAATTGGCAGGAGAGTTCGTCCATGAACTTGTCCACGATGCGTTCCATGACCGGGGTGGACAGGCCGGAAAAAGCGACAATCTGGTCCAGGCGGTTCCTGAACTCCGGGGAGAAGGTTTTTTCCACGGCCTTCAGGCCCTTGTCCAAAGCCTCCCGCCCGCCGCCGAAGCCGATGGTGTTAACGTCCATCTCCCGGGCCCCGGCGTTGCTGGTCATGATGAGGATGACGTTTCGGAAATCCGCCTTCTTGCCGTTGTTGTCCGTGAGGGTGGCATGGTCCATGACCTGGAGCAGGATGTTGAACACGTCCGGGTGGGCCTTTTCCATCTCATCCAGGAGGAGCACGCAGTGAGGGGTCTTGCGGATCTGGTCGGTGAGCAGGCCGCCCTGGTCGAAACCCACGTAGCCGGGAGGCGCGCCGATGAGGCGGGACACGGTGTGCTTTTCCATGTACTCGCTCATGTCGAAGCGAACAAAGGCCACCCCCATGGTGTTGGCCAGCTGGAGGGCCACCTCGGTCTTGCCCACGCCCGTGGGTCCGATAAAGAGGTAGCTGCCCACCGGCCGGGTGGGGGACGAGAGCCCGGCCCGGGACCGTTTGATGGCCCGGGTGACGCTCTCGATGGCAGGGTCCTGGCCAAAGACCACTTCCTTCAAACGCGACTCCAGGGAGGCCAGGCGCTCCCGGTCGGAGGAGGACACGCTCCGCTGGGGGATTCGGGCCATCTGGGCAATGATCTTCTCCACGTCCACAGGGAGGATGCGGGACTTCCTGGGCTTGGCCATGACCGCCGCGGCCCCGGCCTCGTCCATGACGTCAATGGCCTTGTCCGGGAGGAACCGGTCGTTGATGTGCCGGGACGAGAGCTTGGCGCAGGCGGCGAGCGCCCCGTCCGTGTACCGGACGCCGTGGTGCGCCTCGTAGCGCTCCCGAAGGCCCTTCAGGATGTGCACCGTGTCCTTCTCGTCAGGCTCCAGGATCTCCACCTTCTCGAAGCGCCGGGAAAGGGCCCGGTCCTTTTCGAAGTGGTTCTTGTATTCCTCCCAGGTGGAGGAGCCGATGCAGCGCAGATCCCCCGAGGCCAGGACGGGCTTTAGGATGTTCCCCGCGTCCATGGAGCTTCCCGTGGTGGAGCCCGCCCCCACCACGGTGTGGATCTCGTCGATGAAGAGGATGGCGTTTTTCTTTTCCCGGACCGCCTGGATCACGGCCTTCAGGCGCTCCTCGAACTCGCCCCGGAACTTGGTCCCGGCCAGGAGCCCGCCCATGTCCAGGCTGTAGATCTCTGCTTCTTTCAGGGAGTCGCACACGTCCCCGTCCCGGATTTTCAGGGCCAGGCCCTCCACCAGGGCGGTTTTGCCCACCCCGGGGTCCCCCACGAACACGGGGTTGTTCTTCCGGCGGCGGGACAGGATCTGCTGGATGCGGAGAAGCTCGGCCTCCCGGCCGATCAAGGGGTCCAGAAGGCCTTTTTTCGCCCGTTCCACCAGGGCTGTGGTGAAGGACTCCAGGGGGTCGTCCTTTTCCTTCTTCTCCTCGGGCTCCCCTTCGGGCCGGGACTCCCGGAGAATCCGGCGGGGAGGGGTCTTCCCCTGGCCGTGGGAGATGTGGTTCAGGACGTCCAGCCGGAAGATGCCCTCGGACTCCAAAAAGTGCACGGCGTGGGAATCCTTTTCCTGGAAGATGGCGGCCAGGATGTCCCCCACCTCCACCTCTTTCTTGCCCGAGGATTCCACGTGGCCCACGGCCCGCTGCAACATCCGGGCAAACCCCACCGTCTGCTGGAGCACGTATTCCTCGTCTCCGGGCACGGGTTCCAGGGCCGTGTCGAAAAAATCCTCCAGTTCCTGCTTCAAGCGCTCCACGTTGCCCCCGCAGGCCGTGATGATGCGGATGCCGGCGCGGTCGTTCAGCAGCGCGTGGAGGATGTGTTCTATGCAGAGATATTCGTGACGCCGATTCTTGGCCTCGTTGACAGCCGTGCCTATGGCGGATTCCAGTTCTTTGCTGATCATGGCGTTCCCTCGCCCGCCTGGAAGGGCTTTCGGGTTTTCGTGAACCGCGACCCGGAAAAGCGGCTTCAGGGACCTTCGGGCTCCATGGAGCACCGGAGGGGAAACCCCTTTTCCCGGGCCATCTGGTGCACGATGTGGATCTTGGTTTCAGCCACCTCGGCGGTGTAAACCCCGGCCACCCCAATGCCGTTCTCATGCACGTTCAGCATGATGAGCACCGCTTCGGCCGAAGGTTTGCGAAAGACGGACGTAAGCACCTGGACCACGAAGTCCATGGTGGTGTAGTCGTCGTTGTGCAAAAGGACCCGGTACATGGGCGGACGCCTGGTCCGGGACCTCGTGCCGACAGACTGTTCCTCTTCAAGATGCCAGGGGGCCAAGGTTTTCCTCGCGATGGGGAACCCGGCAGGTTCCCGTTTTTCTTAATTATCATAGTAAGAACGCGGCCCGCAAAAATCAAGGGCCTGCCTGCCCCTAACCCGAGTCCCGGTTCGACAAGGCAAGGCTCCTGCATTATACTGATGAACCAGGGGACGTCTGGAGCGGAGCCCGGAAACCATCCGGGAGACGCGGGCGTCCGGAGGTTTCCATGTTCCCCCGCTTTCGCCTTTCCGCCCTGCTCCTGGCCGTGATCCTCCTTCTCCCGGCCCCTTCCCTGGCCATGACCACGGCCGAGGAAAAGGAACTGGGCCAGGAGTTCATCCGGTACGTCCGGGAGCATCTCCGCCTCGTGGACGACCCGGTGATCACGGAGTACGTGAACCGGGTGGGCCGGAAAATCCTGGCGGCGGCCGGCCCCCAGCCCCTGGAATACCACTTCTACGTGGTTCAGGAGGATGTGTACAACGCATTTGCCGGCCCGGGAGGCCACGTGTTCATCCACTCGGGCCTGTTGACGGCCATGAAAAACGAGGACGACCTGGCGGGCATCCTGGCCCATGAAATCTCCCACGTCACCTGCCGCCATATTTCCGAGAAGATCTCCCGGGACAGCAAGCTCCAGCTTGCCACCCTGGCCGGGATGGTGGCCGGGATCTTCCTGGGAGGCGGTGCGGCGGGGACCGCCCTGGTGGCGGGCTCCATGGCCGCCGGGACTTCCGCGAGCCTGTCCTACAGCCGCCGGGACGAGATGCAGGCCGACGAGCTGGGCCTCACCTACCTGGCCAAAGCAGGGTACAGCGCCCAGGGCCTCATGGACATCCTGGACGAGATCCGGAAAAAGCGCTGGTACGGCCCGGACGAAATCCCGGACTACCTGTCTTCCCACCCGGCTGTGGAGGACCGCCTAGGCTACATCGGGACCTGGATCACCTCCCACCCCGGGGTCCCGGAAAAACCCGCCTCCCTTGACCCCTACGAATTCGACAAGGTGAAATGCCGGACCCTGGCCCTGTATACCCGATCCGAACTGGCGGCGGAACTCCTTTCCCGGGCGGCGGAGAAACATCCCGAAAACCCGGCCATCCAATACGGCCAGGGCCTGGTCCTGTTGAGGGAAGGCCGCCGGACCCAGGCCGTGGAGCATCTGCTCCGGGCCGCCCGGTCCCGGCCCTTTGACCCGGATGTCCTGGCCGAGCTGGGCCGGGCCTACCTGGAGGCCGGAAAAGTGGACGAGGCCTTAAAGACCCTGGGCGCGGCAACGGCCGCACGGCCCGGCAACGCCTTGACCCTCTTCAACCTGGGCCGGGCCCTGCTGGCTGCGGACCGGCCCGGGGAGGCGGCGATCGCCCTGGAGAAGTCCCTTGAGCTGGACCCGGACCACCTGGCCACCCTCCAGGTGTTGGGCCAGGCCCAGGGCCAGGAGGGGCGCATGGCCGAGGCCCATTTCCACCTGGGGTTGTTCCACAAGAAAAAGAGGGACTTTGCCAACGCCCGGTTCCACCTCGCCAAGGCCTTGGAACTGGCCGGGGAGGACACCGGGCTGAAGGACCGGATCAAGGCCGCCCTGGAGGACCTGCCCTCCCGGTGGCAGACCGGTGAAAATCAGCGTCCTTCCCTCTTCTGACTCCGGAGGTCAAAAGTCCGGGATTTTTACGCACCGTAAAAGAGGCGGACAGTTCCCAGCCCCGCCCTGGGAGATCACCCTTTTGACCGGGAAGACCCATACCCTTCGATTTCAGCCGGTTACCCCCTGACCCGGCCCGGGCGCTCTTCCTGGCACACTACTTGTAGTTTTTGCATGGCATAATGTCCGAGCGTTTTTTCACCCTATCCTCGCCCGGGGCCGGAGAAAAACCCCCCACGACTCCCCCCTGGGCCAAGTAGCCTGCTCCGCCTGTCAGCCCCACCGGCCGTCAACGGACTACTGTCTTGGCTGCCACAGGGATTTCGTCATGCCCATGCCGGGGGCTGGAAACCCGGCGAGACAATCCATGGATGAGGAGGGACGAACATGAAAAAGAGTTATTCCAAGGACGGCAAGACCTGCCGGGTGACCTTCCGCCTTCCGGCGGACGCCTGCCAGGAGACGGACGGAATCTGCGTGGCCGGGGAATGGAACGGCTGGGATGCCCTGGCCCATTCCATGAAAAAGGCCAAGGACGGGTCGTTCTCCCTCACCCTGCCCCTGCCGGCCAACGCCGAGTACCAGTTCCGCTACGTGGCGGACGGCTGGCTCTGGCAGAACGACCCCCAGGCGGACGGCTACGTGGCCAATGGCCTCGGGGAGGAGAACGGCCTGGTGGTCACCTGACGGCCGGAGGGCTGCCCAGGAGGAACCTGCGGGGATCGAGATACCTGGGGACGGACCGGGCGGCCACCCCCAGGACGATCTGCCGGGCCCGGCGGCCCGCCCCGGCGTCCACATCCTCCCCCAGGGCCCGGCGCAAAAGCTCCAGGGTATGAACCACGGGTTTGGACCCGGGCCGCAGGGGGCGCACCGTGAGGAAGGTGTGGAAGCATCCCGCGCAGTAGGCCGCGATGGCCGGAGCCCCGGCGCCGTTCAACTCGTCCAGGCGCCGGAGGGTGGCGGAAATCATCCAGGGGCCGCTCTGGGTGTTGGCCCCGGCGGCCATGCCGCAGCACAACCCGTCCGCCTTGTTGTGGCGTGTTTCCAGGACCTCCACCGAAAGCCGCCGCAACAGCTGGCGCTGCTCCTCCATGAAACCGTCCCCCAAAATCCGGGCGTGGCAGGAGTCGTGGAGGACCACCGTTTCCTCCAGGGGCCGGGTCACGGCCAGGCGGCCCTCGTCCAGGGCCCGCAGGGCCCAGCGGGAAAAAGGCTCCATCTCAAAGGGGAAGCGGATGCCGAACTTCTCCGGGTACACCCGGGAGAACATGTTGAAGCCCGCCGGGCACATGAAGACCATCCTGCCCACGGGCCGGTCCCGGTAGTACGCGGCCAGGCGCTCGCCGATGCGCCGCACCTGGGAGAAGAGGCCCATACGGAAATACATCTCCCCGCAGCACTGCTCCCATTTCCCCCAGACCGGCAGCTCGTCGAATATTTTCCCCGTGGCCAGAAGCGGCAGGGCCAGGAGGTTGCAGCCGGGGTACAGGACCGTGTCCGCTGGGGGCGTGTCCGTGGCCCATTGGGCATGGAGGGCCCGCTCGGCCGGGGCATAGGCCAGGTCCTGGCGGAAGTTGGGCCGGGACAGGGGCAGGAGGTATCGGGTCCGGGCCGGGAGCCCCCGGGCCTCGTGGCGTTTCTCCCAGGCCGCGAGGATGCGTTCGTAGGGGAACAGGCCCTTTTCGCAGAACGCGTTGCAGGCGTAGCACCCCCGGCACCGGTCCACGGCAACCGAGGCCAGGCCCCGGTTGATCAGGCGGATCTCGGCCACGGCCTGTTGCCGGGAAAGCCCCAGGTACCGGCACCGGGCCAGGCAGCGGCCGCACTCTTCACAGGCCGAGGTATCGGGCGAGAATCCTGCGTTCATTCCCTGAACCGCTCGGGATCCAGGCCCGACTGCTGGTTCACCAGGAACTCGACAAAATCCCGCCGGGCCTGTTCCGCCATGGGGTCCCGGGCCTGGAGATAGGTGTTCATGCGGACCCGGAGAAAGGGCCGCTCCCACAGGGGGTTGGGCTCCAGGGCGCGGACCGCCGCCAGAAGCCTCTCCAGTCCGGACTTCTGGCCCAGGTAGAACAGGAGCTTCTGGCGCTGGTGCTGGAACAGGTTGGTGGAAAAGGGCTGGGCAAAGAGGTCGAAGAGCCCGGCGGCCAGGTTCGCGTCCTGCCCGGCGATCTCATCGGCCAGTTCCATGCCCCTCAGCATCACCAGGCGCTGGCACCAGGGATCCGTGCGCAGCCGGGTGTAGGCCCGGGTCAGGGCCTCCACCGCCCCGGCCGTGTCCTTTTGCCGGAGCAGGCACCGGGCCCGGATGACCTCCGCGTCCATGGGCCAGTGGGCGTCCAGGCGCAGGGCCAGGTCCAGGGCCGCCGGGTTCCCCGTGTCGGCCAGGGCCTCGCCGAACATGGCCGTCTCCGCCAGGTTTTCAGGCTCCCGGTCCAGGGCCAGCCAGGCCTCCATGACCCCCTTCAGGTTCCCGTCCACCCAGAAGTCCAGGGCCGCCTTGAGATAGGCCAGGGGCTCGGTGGGCACCGGCATCTTGTCAGCCACCTCCGTGCCCTGGAGGGCGTAGAGGGACAGGCGGGCGGCGTCCACCCGGTCCCAGTCCACCTCCGCGTCCGGGACCTCGGGCCGGGCCAGGTCCAGGGTCCGGGCCGCAGCGATAAGGTCCGCGAGGTCAAAGGTCTTTTTCCTCCCCACGGTCCGGGCGAAGCCGAACTCGATCAACATGCGGTCGTCCGTGTTGAGCCACCCCTCCGTCGCGGACCGCCGGGCGATCCTTTCAGCCAGCTCGGGCCGGCACACGTAATGGGCCAGGAACCCCTCCAGGCTCGTGGCGCCCCAGGTGTCGGCCAGGGCCGAGGCAAAGGGCTCCTGGGCCATGCGCTCCAAAAGGGCCGGGCCCGACAAGGGCAGGGGCTCCCGGGAGGCCACCAGGAGGAGGTCGTCGGACATGGTCTGAAAGGTGTGGATATTCGGGAACACGGCCCGCAGGGTGGCGTAGATGGTCTCGATGGTGAGGAAATCCACCTCGTAGGCCTGGACCCACTGGCAGAACACGCCCCCGGGGTTCAGGCACCGGGCCGCGGCCCGGTAGTACTCCAGGGTGTAGAGGCTGGCGATGCCCGCCCGGTAGGGGTTGGAGGGCTCGGACGCGATGATGTCGTAGCGCTCCTTGGTGGTGAGCATGAACTCCCGGCCGTCCCCCAGGATCACGTTCACGTTTTTCGCGGAAAGGACATCCTGGTTCACCGGGGCCGAAAGCTCGGCCATGTGGAGGATGGCGGGCTCGATCTCGGCCACGTCCACCCGCTCCATGCCCGGCAGGGCGGCCAGCCACCCGGCCGACTCCCCGGTGCCCAGGCCGATGACCATGGCGCTCTTGGGCTCCGGGCGGAGCAGGGCCCCCACCAGGCCCAGCATGACCTGGGTGGAGGCGTCCCACCGGGCGTTGCCGTCGCTCTTGCCGTTCACCACAAAGGAGAAGCTGTCGCTGGCCAGGATGCCCACGGACGACTCCATCCCGTCCTTTTCCCAGAACAGGGAACGGCGCTGGTCGCTCATCCACTCCTGAAGGCCGTTCCTGTCCAGGCTCGTCAGGTCCGCCCGGCCCGCGCCGATGGAGCTGTGACGCCAGGCCGCCGTGGGCCCGGTGGTGAACAGGAGGGCCAGGGCCAGGACCCCGGCGACCAGGGGCGCGGCCAGGGCGGCCGGGGACCGGCGGCCGGACCGCACGGCCTCGGCCAGGACCGCGCCGGCCAGGGCCGAGAGGAGGACCACCACGGCCCGCCACGCGCCCGGGGCCGAGAGCAGGGGCAGGACCCCGAATCCCCCGGCCAGGGAGCCGGCGATGGCCCCCAGGGTGTTGGCGGCGTAGGCGTGGCCCGTGTGCCGGCCCGCGTCCTTTTCTCCCCGGCCCAGAAGGCCGATCAGGAGCGGGAACTGGTACCCGGCGGCCAGGGCCGCGGGGAAGACCGTCAGGCAGGTGATGAACCCCCAGGCCATGACCCGGCCCGAGAGGCCCAGGACCCCCAGGGGAGCCAGGAGCCCGGCCAGGACGGCCAGGCGGTCCCCCAGGGCAAAGGGCACGGCCAGGAAGAGGGCCTCCAGGGACAGGGTGAGGGCGAAGCCCGCCAGGGTGGGGGTGGTCCCCCGCTGGCGGAAGGCGTACAGGGCCCCGCCAACGCCGATGCCCGCCAGGGCCACGGCCAGGATGAGGCCGAAGGTGTAGGTGGAGCCTCCCAGGACCGGGGAGAGCATGCGGTACCACACCAGTTCCATGAGGAAGAAGGCGAAGCCCACCACCCCGGCGCAGACCAGCACCACCAGGGACGAAGCCGGCATGGCGTCAGCCCTGGCGGCGGCCTGGGGCAAAACAGGCTTTTCCGGGACTTCCGGGACTTCAGGGGCCGGCTTGGCCGGAGCCGTTGCCAGGCTCCGGGCGAACAGGGCCACCAGGCCGTTCAACAGGCAGGCGAACCAGATGGTGCGCCGGGTGCCCAGGATCTCCAGCATGAAGAAGGTGGCGGCCAGCGCCCCCAGGACCGCCCCCAGGGTGTTCACCCCGTAGAGCACGGCGATCCTCCGGCGGCCCGGATCCGTGGGGGTTTCCACGGCGCGGCCTGCGGCGGGCAGGGTGCCGCCCATGAGGATCGTGGGCACGGCCAGGACCAGGGCGGAAAGGAGAAGACGCACCAGGGTGGCGCCACCGTGGCCCAGGGACGCCTGGCCCCCCAGGCCGATGTAGGCCAGGCGCACCCCCCAGAGAAACAGGGGGGTGAAGGCGGCGAGAATGCTGACGCCGACTTCCAGGTTGGCGTACAGGAGCAGGGGCTTCCCGTGGCGGTCCGCCCGGCGGCCCAGGAACAGGCCTCCCAGGCCCAGGCCCCCCATGAAAATGGCCAGCACCGCCGCCGACGCGGCTGTGGAAGCGCCGAAAACCAGGCGGAGTTCCCTAAGCCATGCCACCTGGTAGATGAGGGCGCAGGCCCCGGAACTGAAAAGCAAAAACGCCACCTTGGAAACGGGCATGATCCTCCTGGGCTGCTGGTTGGGCGGGAAGGGGGCGGCCATGGGCGGCCCCGGTGTTTCAAAAGCGACAGAAAACAACGATTACGCAGAGGACACAGATGACGGTCATGCAAAAAGCCCGGGATTCACCCCATCCGTCATCCCCTGATCAGACGGGATTTTTGGCAACCGCTCCAATCCCCGGATTTCTTTTCCCCCACAAAACGCCTTCAGCTCACGAACGACCGGCGGAGGATGGTGTCCTTCAGCCAGCGCCTGTCGTCCTTTTCCGGGTAGGCGATGTTGTAGTGCAGGCCCCGGCTTTCCTTGCGGACCATGGCGCTCTGGATGATGAGCTTGGCCACGGTGGCGATGTTGCGGAGTTCCACCAGGTCCGCCGTGACCCGGAAGTCCCAGTAGTATTCCCGGATCTCGGCCATGATGTTCTCGATACGGTTCTGGGCCCGGGCCAGGCGCTTGGGAGAGCGCACGATGCCCACGTAGTTCCACATGAACCGCCGGATCTCGTCCCAGTTGTGGGAGACCATGATGGCCTCGTCCGAGTCCACGGTGCCCAGCTCGTCCCAGTCGGGAGGCTCGGGGCAGGGGGTGGCTCGGCTGTCCTTGAGTTCCTCCCTGGCCCGGGCCGCGGCCCGGTGAGCGTAGACCAGGGCCTCCAGGAGCGAGTTGGAGGCCAGGCGGTTGGCCCCGTGCAGGCCGGTGCAGGCCGTCTCCCCCAGGGCGTAGAGCCGCTCGACGTCCGTGCGGCCGTCCATGTCCGTGGCCACGCCGCCGCACATGTAGTGGGCGGCCGGAACCACGGGAATGGGTTCCCTGGTCATGTCGATGCCAAAGGAAAGGCACCTTTCGTGGATGTTGGGAAAACGCTGGCGCACGAAATCCGGGTCCTTGCGGGTGATGTCCAGGTACACGCACTCGTCGCCGGACTTTTTCATCTCCAGGTCGATGGCCCGGGCCACCACGTCCCGGCAGGCCAGGTCCTTCATGGGGTCGTACTTTTCCATGAACGCCCGGCCTCTCGAATCCAGGAGCACGGCCCCCTCTCCCCGGACGGCCTCGGAAATCAGGAAATTCTTGGCCTCGGGATGGTACAGGCAGGTGGGGTGGAACTGGACGAACTCCAGGTTGGCCACGGGCGCGCCGGCCCGGTAGCCCATGGCGATGCCGTCCCCCGTGGCGATGTCCGGATTGGAGGTGTACAGGTACACCTTGCCCGCCCCGCCCGTGGCCAGCACCGTGATGTCCGCGGCAAAGGTGTGGACACTCCCCGTGCCGGTTTCCAGGACATAGGCCCCGCAACAGGTTTCCTGGTGGGTGGTGACGATGATCCCGCGCTTCAAGCGCATGGAATAGGTGACCAGGTCGATGGCGATGTGGTCGGTGAAGACCTGGATGCGAGGGTCGGCCAGGACCTTTTCCACTACGGCCCGCTGGACCTCCCGGCCCGTCATGTCCTGGGCATGGACAATGCGTTTGGCCGAGTGGCCGCCCTCCCGGCCGAGATCCAGGCAGGGGCCTCCGGAATTCTCCTGGCCCCCGGACTCCACGTTGAACCGGACGCCCAGTTCCATGAGTTCCTGGATGCGGGCCGGACCGTCCTGGACCACCATGTCCACCACCTCCTGGTGGCAGAGCCCGTCCCCCGAGGCCAGGGTGTCGGCCGTGTGGAGATCAAAGGAGTCCACGTCGGAAAACACCGAGGCGATCCCCCCCTGGGCGTGGCTGGTGGAGGTGTCGGAGATCCCCTTTTTGGTGACCACGGCCACCGAGCCATGGGCCGCGGCCTCCAGGGCGAACATGAGGCCCGCCACTCCGCTGCCGATGACCAGAAAATCGAATTTGTATTTCATGGGAGAAAAACCGTGAACATGGGATTATCGCAAAAGGCTGGAGCGCAGCCTTTTCTTGCGGTTGATGGAGCCCAGGAGCATGCCGAAAATCAGCACGCCAGCCCCGGACAAAAACCAATAGATGCCCGTGGACCGCTCCAGGCGGGCCAGACGGTTTTCCGCCTCCCCGGCCCGGAGCCGGTCCTGTTCCGCCTCGTCCCGGGTGCGCTGCAGATCCTGGCGGGTGGCCAGGGCATCGGCGCATTGCTCCCGGAGGGCCACCAGGTCCTCCATGGCCCGGTCGGCCGTCTGGGTGGCGGCCAGAAGCTTTCCGGCCAGTTCCCCGTTATCAGCGGCCAGGCGGCTGTTTTTTTCGGAAAGCTCCGTGGCCCGGTTCCTGGCCGCCTCCAGGGCGGCCTCGGCCTCATCCACCCGCACGGACGCGGGCTTTTCCAGGGACACGTACCGGGTGAGCATCCAGCCTTCCCGGCCATCGGGCAGGCGCACCCGGGAGTAGTCAGCCTGGCGGTCCAGCAGTTCCAGGGTCCGACCGCCCTCGGTGACCGCCACGATCTTGTAATCCGTGCCCTTGCCCGCCCGGACCATGATATCCACGGCCTCGGTGGTGTAGGCTTCCACAGCCAGGCACAACGGGACCCATGCCAGCCCGAAAACCAGGAGCAGGACGGCGGTCCGACCGGTTTTGCTCATGCCCCTACCCCCCATGTCCCATGTCCCCCGAAACCTGGATTCTGGCCCATCTCCTGGCCGGAAAGGCCCGTGGATGGCGGCTTTGGGCTCCTGACCCAGCATCCGGGCCGCCACAAGGGGTCAGGATAGGAATAACCCCCGGTCCTGTCAACATAACTTTGGCCGGTGCAAAAAGCCAGAATGTTCGTCATCCCCGCGAAAGCGTGGATCCGTAACCATTTGAAAAAAATGGACTCCCGCTTTCGCGGGGATGACGGAGGGCGTAGCTTTTCGACTCTTTACAAGGCCATCAACTTTGAAAAGAGCCTCCCGATGTGTTATATTTGCAAGAGACGCGGGAGCTTGACATCCACAGCCGGAAAAAAAGCGGCTCCGGGGGGAAACCGCGCGGCAAAGGCAACCATGATCGTGTTCGACCTGCAATGCGGCAAGGGCCACGCCTTCGAGGGGTGGTTCGACGACGCCAACGACTTCGACGGCCAGCGGGACCGGGGACTTATCCAGTGCCCCTTCTGCGGGACCAACGAAGTGGTGCGGGTGCCCTCCACCTTCGGCATCCGCTCCCAGTCCCCCGCCTCCCCCGGCCAGGACGGCCCCGATGCCGGCCGCGCCCTGGTCCGGGCCATGTCCCAATACGTGGAGCAGAACTTCGACAACGTGGGCCCGAAATTCGCCACCGAGGCCCTGAAAATCCACTACGGCGTGTCCGAACCCCGGAGCATCCGGGGGGTTTCCACCAAAGACGAAGAGAAGATGCTGGAAAAGGAAGGCGTCCACTTCGCCAAGGTGCCCATGCTGGCCAGCCGGGACGACACGGACGCCTGATGCCGGATCACATCCCTCTGAAATAGCTCAAAAAAACAAAAGAACGGTCCAGGTTCATCCGGCTGAAGCGTATATAGCCTCCAAAACAGGGCCGTTGCCGGAAGCGGCCAGGGCCAGGTTCCCCCCTTTTTCAAAGGGGGGGGTTTTGCGCCGGTCCGTTGAAGCGCCCTGCTTCCGGCCCATCCCTCCGATTCCCCAGCGCCCCCCTTCCACGGCCCGGCCCGTGCAGGTTGAACACGCGGAGAAAAACAGGTATAACTCGGCCTCACCTTGACGAAACCCGGGGACCGAGCCCATGAAGCCCGCCGAGACCAAAGAGGAACGCGGCGTCATCATACTGCCGGAAGTGGACTACTCCTACGTCCTGGACGAGGAGCAGTACAAGCCCGGGGAGGACCTGGTCCGGGAAGGCCACCACGGCGACTGGACCGGCGTGATCCTGGATGGCCGGGCCGACGTGTTCAAGGCCACGGACAACGGCCCGGTGCTCATCGGCCGCATGGGCCCCGGGGCCATCATCGGCGACCTGTCCATCCTCACCCAGAGGAGGAACGTCCGCACGGCCACGGTGCGGGCCCGGACCCCGCTGACCCTGGGCATCCTGGACCTCCAGCAGGTCTACTGGGAGTTCGTGCGCCTGCCCCAGGACCTCCGGCTTTTCCTGGAGAGCATGAACCGCCGCCTGGGGGCTGCCAACCACTCCCTCATGGCTCTTTATGCCGGGACCCTGAACCCCGGGGAAAAGTTCCGGGGCCAGGACCGGCCCCTGCCCCTGGACAAGGAATTCGGCACGGCCCGGTGGATCCGGAGCGGAAACGCGACCCTGGGCCGGCCCGTTGGGAGCGCCCTCCTGCCCCTGGCCACCCTCTCCTCCGGCGACCACCTGGGAGCCCTGCCCTTCGTGGACCTGGGCCAGGAGCCCCACGGAGCCCTGGTGTTCGTTTCCCCGGACTTTTCCGCCGAACCCCTGGATGTCCAGGACCTGGAGAGTTCCTTCATCCTGGCATCCTCCATGGTCCAGCACTTCACGGCCTGCGTGGCGGCCATGATCCGGGAAACCTGCCGCCGGGCCACGGTCCTGTTCCAGGAAACCCTCCCGCCCCCGGAAAAACCCGCTCCCCTCCCCAAAAAAACACCCTTGTCATCCTCCAAGCCCCCACTCTCCTGAGATAACGGGGCCAAGGGCCCCTTCATCCCAACCCGGATTATTCATGAAAAATTTCGCCAATGTCAGAATTCCGATAAAAAACAGACTGCAACTTCGCCAAACACCCAAATTGCCTGGTAACAACTCAAAATCATTAAAAATATTTTGTTCGACGAAATTTTTCATGAATACTCCGGGCCAAGGGGGAAACGCCATGGACATCCTCATCCCCGGAGGCCCTGGGATTCCCCTCCCGGTTCCCGGATGCCGAAAGCGCCATCAAGGACCTGTTGGAATAGGAACCGAAACCCCGCATCCGTTTCCCCTTGCGCCTCTTGGTTTTTTTCTCTCCCTTGTGCTACGGTTCACCGACTTTTTCAATCCGCGCCCGACAAACCCGTTTCCTGGATGGACTTCATGAGAACGAACGAACGATCCGGCCTGGTGGAATGGCTTTCCGTGGGATTCGCCAGGATCGGCGCATGGTCCTACGAGCACCGGCTGGTGGTGCTGGCCCTTTGTCTGGCGCTGTTGGCCGCCTGCGGGTGGTTCGCCTTGAACACCCGGTTCGACAACAGCTTCGAGGCCTACTTCGACTCGGACGATCCCGCCTACAAGGCCTTCCTCCAGTTCCGGGACGACTTCGGCTCGGACGAGACCTCCTACATCCTCTACGAGGCCCCGGACACGGAATACGGCCCCTTTGACCTTTCCGTGATGAAAAAGATTGCCCAACTCACCAAGGCCCTGGGAGACGAGGTGCCCTTTGTGGACGAGGTGACCTCCCTGGCCAACGCCGAGTTCATCGAGGGGGTGGATGACGAGCTTCTGGTCCATGAAATCCTGGAGGACGCTCCCGAGGACCAGGACGCGCTTCTGGCCATCCGGGAAAAGGTCATGGCCAAGCCCATCTACCTGGGGGGCCTCATCTCCGCCGACGGACGCTACGGGGCCCTGAACATCCGCATGGCCCGGGCCAGCGTGGACCCCTTGGAAAGGATCAAGCTGGACCCTGAGGGCGGGGAAGAACTGGAAAACCTCTATCCCCAGGCCACCCACCACGCCATCCGGGAGATCCTGGCCCGGCCCGAATACGAGGGCATCCGGTTCTACCACACGGGCGACGTGCCCTTGAACTCCAACTACAACACCATCTCCCAGAACGAGAGCGAGCGCCTGGGCTCGGCGGCCTTCCTCATCATCGCCGTGGTGCTCCTCTTCTTCTTCCGGGGGTTCATGGGCGTGGCCGGCCCCCTGGCCGTGTGTCTCCTGGCCCTGGTGGTGTCCATGGGATTCATGGGGGTCATGGGCTGGAACTTGGACCTCATGTTCATCATGCTCCCCACCATCCTGGTCGCCGTGGGGGTGGCGGACGCGGTGCACATCCTCTCCGAGTTCCGGGTGCTCCACGCGAAGCTGGACGACCGCAAGGCCGCCCTGAAGCAGACCATGTACCTGGTGGGGGTGCCCTGCCTGTTCACCAGCGT
>JAHJUF010000372.1 GCA_018829095.1 Pseudomonadota bacterium
CCTGGCCCTGGCGGCGGTGCGTCATGTTCGTGATCGTCAACGGGGATGATTTCGGCCTCAGCCGGGGCATCAACCTGGGCATCGCCCGGGCCCATGACCGGGGGGTGCTTGCCTCCGCGAGCCTCGTGGCCGGGGGCCGGGCCTTTGACCATGCCGTGGAACTGGCCCGGGACCGGCCTGGCCTTTCCCTGGGGGTGCATCTGGTCCTCACGGACGAGGCCCCCCTCCTGCCGGACGCGGCCCTGGTGCGGGGCGTCCCCCCCGGCGCGTCCTTGCCCGGGAGGAACGCCCTGTTCGCGTCCCTGTTGGCCGGGCGGGCGGATTTCTTGGCCATCCGGGCCGAGTGGCGGGCCCAGATAAGCAGGATCGCGGAGGCCGGGATAGCGCCCACCCACCTGGACGGCCACCAGTTCGTGCACCTGTTCCCCGGGCTCTTTCCCGTCTGCCTGGACCTGGCCCGGGAGTTTTCCATCCCCCATGTGCGCCGGAAGGTGGCGGACCCCTTTTCCTGGGGAACCGGATTCCCCCGCCTGGCCCAGCTCGCGGTCCTGAAGGGCTTCATCCGGGGTTTTGTGCCCCGTCAGCCCCGGGCGGTGCCCTGCGTGGGATTTTCCCGGGCCGGAGGCCGCATGACCCACCGGGACCTGGAAAGGCTCCTGTCGGGTCTTTCCCGCCACCCGGTCGTGGAGGTCATGCTTCACCCGGGCCTGGCGGACGAGGAAACCCGGAACCTTTACGGGGCCTGGGGCTATGCCTGGGAGAACGACGTGAACCTGGCCACCTCCCTTGAAACCCGCCGGGTCCTGGCCGCCGCCGGCCGCCGCCCCGTGGGGTTCGGGGAGGTTGATATGGTTGAAAAATAAGAAAAATCATCCTATTGCGTGGAGGATGCGGAGCCGGTGAGAGAGGGCCTCCAGCTCCTTGCCCGCCGGATCGCCAGAAAAAGCCCGAACCGCCCAAGAAGAGCCGGGCCGGATTTCCCCCCTTTTTCAAAGGGGGGGGCCTGGCCCGGGCCGCTTCCCGGTACGGTCTTGCCTTGGGAGCAGGTACATTTTAGCCGGATGAATCCTTTTAAGAGCGACTTTATCCGCGTAGTCTGCGGATTATCTTTTGCTTTTGAACAGCCCCGGAGCAGGCGGGGCAGAGCCCAAATGATTTTCCGAGGAGGTCCGGCGTGAATTGGGTGCAGATTCTGGTGAGGCCCGATGATCAGGGGCTGGTGGTAGCGGAGTTTCTGGAGGTCTGGATCACGGCCGGCGGGCCGGGGGACATGGCTCTCTTTGTCCATCGCCGTTCCGGGGCCCGGGTGCGCCTGTTCGTGTCCCCGGCCCTGGCTGGCCAGGCCCCGGACCTGGTGGAGCGCTTCTCCGGCTCCCCCTGCGCGCCGCCGCCCCGGAATTTCGTGGAATTGTTGTGCGGCCAGGGCGATTCCCTGGATCGTCTTCTTGAAAATACCGGAGAGATGTGTTTTCGAGAGGGGGACTGAAGGAAGCCGCCGCCCGGGCATCGTGTACTCGAACGGTGGCATCTTGTCCGCGCGATTCGCGGAGCCTTTTTTTAGAAAATACGCCGGAAGCGGAACCTGGCCAAGGCGCCGGTTCCGGCCTGGAAAGAGATTCCATGACTCAGGAAACGGTTTGCATAGAATACCGGGTCCCCCGGGACCGCATTCCCCGCGCCTCCCAGGACGGACGGCGTATCCGGCTTTCCAGCGTGCGGGACGAACGGGGCGGCGACCCCTGCCGCCTCATGCCCAAGAACGTGGGCGGCGGCATGCCGTCCGGTGACTACGGAACGGACCGCCCGGTGGCCGACATCGTGGCCCAGGCCCTGGCCGAGGCCCTGGAGATCACCGGCGCGTCCGGGTCCGGGCCTGGAGTCCTGGGCCTGGATGTATCGCTTACGGTCTTTGAATTCGGCGTGATGGTGGGCTTTGCCCGGTGCATGCTCCGGGGCCGGATGGTTGCCGAGGTGACCCTCACCGACCCCCAGACCGGGGGGGCCGTGTTTTCCGCCACCGTGGAGGGCAACGGCCACGCCGGGCTGGGCGCCCTGGTGCGCGAGGCCTTTGCCTCCACGGTGGACGATTTTTTGCTGAAGCTCTTGATCACGCCGGGGTTTCTCTCCCCCGCGTCCTGACCGGTCAGGCGATTTCCACGATGAGCCGCCCGTCCTTTTCGGTCACCGGATAGGCCGCGACGGGCTTCCGGGCCGGGCCTGAGACCCTTTTCCCCGAAAGGTCGAAGGCGGACTTGTTCACCGAGCAGCACTGGAGCCCGTCGCCGCTGGGGCAGGGGTCCAGGCGGCGGTGGCCCAGGTGGGTGCAGCGGTTTTTCACCGCGTGAAAGGTCCCGTCCGCGCCCCGGACCACCAGGACCCGCACGGGCAGGCCGTTGCCCTCCAGGCGGAGCCCCCCGCCGGGCGCGGCCAGCTCCGGCGCCCGGGACAGGTCCACGTTGATTTTTCCTCCCGCGTAGGTCCAGCAATCCGGGTCCGCCGGAAGCCCGGTGGCCGGAATCCCCAAAATCCTCTGCCAGAACTTGCGATTCACATCCTTCATGTCGTTTTCCCCCTCCTGAAAGAGACTCTGTTCACCCGGAATGGCGTTTCAGGGGGCCGTCTGCCCCGGTTCGGGGGAAATGCCCGCCCTGGCAATCCATTCCGCCACCTGCGCCCTGCTTTCCACATGGTCTTCGGTGAAACGAAACGTCTTCAACAAAATCTTCATCGCTTCCACCGCCTTTTCATCATCCTTTTCGTCAGGGAGCAAGTTTCCACTAACGATCAGTCCGGCATCCTGATTTCCTATAGCGATATGGACTCTTTCAATATTGTCTGATGCTATTAGAATAGAAACAATGCACCAAATCCTATCATTTTCATAGATAAATGTCTTGCCTCCATAATAAGATAACGATTTATAAATCATTCTAATCGAATAATCATTGTATTCATCATGATTCATTAGCAAAATTTCAATCCATGGTTTTGGTACCGTATTGTTAGCCCCGATAACTAGGGATTTGTAATCAATATTGTTGAAGAGATCCTTGATTTCTGAGTTCTCTAAAAGGGTATCGCCCAAATCCGATCTACTTTTTCCGTTGTAATTCATGAAATAAAGGAAATCCAGCAGCAGCTCTTCCTGATCATAAGGTGGAAGAAAATTGACTCTGCCTTTCTCCGAGATTCCGTGCACAATGGAGTCCTCCACGGAAGACCATGCCTGGGGGCGCCATTCGGAAGGGAGGGAGAACCGGGCGTAGCCGATATCGCAGGGATCTGACTCGGGAGAGTGGAAGGGGGACAGGCCCAGGGTTGCGGGAGTCTCGTACAATTCCGGCCGGTCCTGGATGTTTCTCAGCGGATACCACCGCAGGGCCACATGCCCCGCCATCAGCAGCGTGATGGCCGCGATGGCGATCATGAACACCCATACGGCCTTTGGCAACTTCTTCATGCATCCTGGTCCTTCCGCTCCTTGTAAGCCAAGACTTCAGGCGGTTCATGGGCGTTTTCCGCAAGGCGGGCAAGGCTTTCGGAGTGAGGCGTACTGGTCGCCGTAGCGATGAAAAGTCGAAGCCCAACGCCGCGGAGGCCGTCCATGGGCCGCCTAAAGCGCCCGCATCCATTCGGGCCTGAGCTTCACTTTGCCTCCGATGGCGTCGGAGATCAAGGCCAGGGTCTTTTCCTTGTCCCTGGGGAGCCGGGCCCGGATGGGGAGGTAGTTGCTGGCGTGGTTGGCGTGGAACAGACCGTCGGTAAGCTCCGTGTTGGCGATCATGGTGCCCAGTTCCGCCAGCATCTCCTTGGGTTCGATCATCTTGAAATCCCCCCGCTCGTATTCGTCATACAAGGGCGTGCCCGGGCAGATCATGAGGGAGAGCGCCCCCACGTAGTCCGGGTCCATGGCCGTGAGGACCTCGCCCGTGGCCCGGGCATGCTCCTGGCTGCGCTCCGGCCCGCCCAGGCCCAGGAGCACGGTGACCGAAAGCCGGATTCCCGCCTTTTTGCACTTTTGCGCCTGCTCGATCATGGCCTCGGGGGGCACACCCTTGCACACCTTTTTCAGGGTCTCGGCATCGCCGCTCTCCAGGCCCAGGTACGCGATGCCCAGGCCGTGTTCGCGCAGTTCCACGAGTTCTTCCAGGGTCTTCATCTTCAGGCTTTTGGCGTTGGCGTAGGTGCCCATCCGGGTGACCCAGGGGAGCTTCTCCCGGATTTCGGCCAGGATTTTCAACAGGCGCTTCTGGGGGATGATGAGGGCGTCGCCGTCGCAGAGAAAGAGACGCCGCATGCGGCGGAAGTGTTTGGCCGCGTAGTCGATGTCCCCGGAGATGACTGCATCCTTTTTGATGGAGAATCGCTTCTCCTTGTACGCTACGCAGAAGGTGCACTTGTTGTGGGAGCAGCCCGTGGTGACCTGGAGCAGGATGCTGTCCGCCTCGGATGGAGGCCGGATGATGAGTCCGTCGTAATGCATGGTGAATCCTCGTATCGGGAAATGTCGCCCCTGGCCCCGCGCCCGTGCGGGATGCCGGGAAAAGTTCAGTTTCGCCAAGAAGGTTGCCCGGACGGGCGGTTTTGTCAAGTCTGGGGGGATGAGCCAGGGGGTGGGGCGGGCGGAGAAAAGGGGCGCGGCCCGGGCGGCTGGTCCGGCCGGGCCGCGCTTTTTGCGGATCAGGAGAACAGGGGCTGGACGGACATGGCAAGGGCCATGTCGCCTTCGATCTTGAGCCGGCCGCTCATGAAGAGGTTCACGGGGTTGTCCTGGCCGGAGATCACGCTCCGGGCCTGGTCGATGCCCATGAGGAACCGGGCCTTGGGAGCCTCGGCCCCGTTGAAGCGCACGTTGATCTCGCTCTTTCCTCCGTCCTCGTTGGTCAGGTCGAAGACGACGGTCCCCTTGATGCGGGAAAGCACGTTGAAGCCCTCCTTGGTGAGCTTCTTCTGGATGCCCAGGAGCATGTCGATGTTCTTCATGAGGATGAGTTTTTGCATGTCCTCCATGGGGATGGACACGGCCACCATGGGGTTTTCCAGGCCCCCCGGGGCCACGTCGAACTCGGCCCCGTTCTTCACGATGTAGCGGTATTTGTCCCCGGAAATATTCACTTCCAGGCTGAACTCGGTCCCGGCAAGCCCCGCTGCGGCCCCGGAAAGCTTCATGAACTCCCGGACCACCTTGGGCAGGAACTCCAGCACCACCTCGTCCAGGTCCAATGTCAGATGAAGCGTCTTTCCCGCCATGATGGCCCCCCTGGGTCTGAAGAATGGCCCCTTGCCGCACACCTCCGGGGCCGCCTATTCGGGTTCCTTGTCTTCGTAGAGGTTTACTTCCGGGTAGAGCTTTTTCGCGCATTCCGGGCAGATGCCGTGGGAAAGGACCGCGTCGGAATGTTCGTGGATGTAGGCTTCCAGGCGGTTCCAGTAGCCCTGGTCGTCCCGGATGCTTTTGCAGTGGGCGCAGATGGGCAGAAAGCCCCGGAGGGTCCTGACCTCGTTCAAGGCCTTCCGCAACTGGAGTATGACCTCATTGCGTTCTTCCTCCGCCTTTCTGCGGCGCTGGATTTCCTCCTGGGCCTGGGAGAGTTCCTCCCGGATTTCAGCCACCTGACTGAGGATGGCCAGGACCGGGCGGTTTTCGATGGTCAGGCCTTTTTTCCGACTTTGCCAGTTCAGGTAGGTGAACAGGAAGGGCAGGGAGAAGAGGGAGATGACGAACCGGCTGGCCAGGGTTCCCTTCATGATGTCGAAATAGCCGGAGGTTCCGGCAAAGGCCATGGTGGCGAAAAGGAACACGTCCAGCCACATGACCCCCAGGAGGGTGAAAAAGGCGCGAAGCCCCGGGCGGATGCGCAGGGAGGGCTTCCCGAAGTATTCCCAGGCCATGGCCAAAAACACCATGTCCAGGAAGGTGGCCAGGATGGAGGCGGTGTTGATGCGGAGGCTGGGCATGGGAACGAAAGCCAGTTGATCCGAACCGATGAGGGAGGCCTGGAGGTGCAGGGCCGCCGCGATGAGGGGCACCATGGCCGAGACCCCCAGCACGGTGGAGATGGCGATGCGGGTGGCCCGGGGGCCGTCGAACACGTACACCACGAACACGCCTAGCAAAAGCGAGGTGTAGAAGACCGTGGAGCCCACCACAAAGGTGATGCCAGCCACCTGGACGGCCACCCCGGCGTCGGTCACCCAACTCATGATGGCTGTTATGCCGCCCAAAAGGGCGTAGAAATGAACCGTCCCGAACCGGTGGCGGAGCGAGTGGGCCCAAAGGACCAGGAAGTATACCACCATGGCTTCGAGGATGAGGATAAGGACATCGTAGCTCATGGGGTTGTTGCCCGCAAATGGTAGAGGAGCCCAGAATTACTCACTTTCATCAAAAATAACGCTTCCATCGCCCCCGGTCAAGAAGGTTCGGGTGGAATGTCAGGGCTGGAAAGGCAGACAGAAAAGCGCCGGAAGGAAGGATTGAAGTCTGAAGGGCCCTTGGCCCATATGGCAGGTTTTCTTGGGAGGGGGTTTGGGGGGACCCTTCTTTTTCCTAAAAGAAGGGTCCCCCCAAGCTTTCCCTTAGGTAATCAAATTCTGGATCCGCACCATGAAGTCGCCGATGGCGGCGCCGTATTCGGGGGAGCCTTCCACGTTCAGAAAGCCGTTGCGGACCCCTGTGACCATGTCCACGTCGTTCATGACGATGGGGAAGGCGCCTTCGACTCCGTTGAACTTCATGTGCAAAAAGGGGCGGCGTTTGGTGTACTTGCCGCGTCCGGACTGAGTCTTGCCTGCCTTTACCCGGAGCCAGGCCGCGATGTCGTCGTCCACGGTGATCTGGTAGATGCGCTCGGGCTGCATGCTCGTCCACTTGACCATCTCGGGATCGCCGCCCTTGTTGTACTGGGACAGCGCCGTGGTGATCATGTAGAAGGTCATCTTCACCTTGATGCGGCGTTTTTCCGGGTCCTTGGGCCGGTTGTTGGGCATGAGGATCATGAGGCCCAACAGCACCGAGAAGGCCTTGACCAGAAGCCCCACGCGCCACATGCCCCGGATGTAGGGCAGGGCGGGCTTGCCCGCGAACATGGCGTTCATGCGGCCCACGTCGCGGAACACGAACTCGATGTCCGGGTTTTCCACAAGCTCGTGGTCCACCCGGAACTCGCCGTTGTCAAACACCAGGCAGGCACCCACGGGCCCGGCCGGGTCCTTGGCCCGGAATTGCACCTTGGCGGAGACGTTCTC
>JAHJUF010000373.1 GCA_018829095.1 Pseudomonadota bacterium
GCCGCCGTAGGCCTTGGCCATCACGCGCCTGGCGAAGATCTTCTTCAGCCGGGGCAGGTACTCGTCAACGCCCGTGATGATGACGTTGTCCAGCTTGACCCCGGTCCGGGTCACGTTGCCGTAGAGGATGTCCTGGCAGACCAGGGTCCTGGCCCCGCTGTCCGTGAGCTGGTGGCGCACCTCCTGGCTGGAGTACACCGGCGAGACCGGCGTCACCACCGCTCCGGCCGCCAGCGCCCCCATGTAGGCGATGATGAACTGGGGGCAGTTCAGGAGGTACAGGGCCACCCGGTCGCCCTTTTTCACCCCCATGGCCGCCAGGGCGGCGGCGAACCGGTCCGACTGGTCCTTCATCTCCCGGTAGCTTATCTTCCTGCCGTAGAAGATCACCGCCGCCTTGTCGGCGAACTTTTTCGCGGCCTCGTCGAACAGCCCGGGCACGGACACCTCCGGGATGTCCAGGGTGGGCTGCACGTTTTCCGGGTAGTGTTTCAACCACGGTTTGGAGAGATACGCCTGCTTCCAATCCATTCCCTTATACCTTTCACGGGGACGCGGGCCTCGGGCCCCTCCCCTCCTGGCGGCGGTCAAGACATGGCGGCGTCGCAGATGCGGCAACGGTGCCGGAAGAAAACATTGCGGATCTTGCACCGGGGGCACTCGGTCTCCAGCCTGTCCAGGACCCAGGGAATGAATCCCTCGGGCATGAACCTGAGGGTCAAAAGGACCAGGGCCGCGAAAAGGAGCATCCGCATTTCCGGGAGGGCGGGGTACTTGCCCAGGATCACCCGGAGCCCCTCCATCAGGGGGTTCAGGATGAAAACCCCGGCCATGGGGCCGTAGATGGACACCATGCCCCCGAACACGGACCAGATGATGACCTGGAAGGAAAGGCCCACCTCCAGGGTGGACGGGCCCGCCAGGCGCATGAAATGGGCGTAGAGCCCTCCGGCGATGCCCGCGAAGAACCCGCTCATGCAGAATGCAAGAAGCTTGTACCGGGTGGTGTTGATGCCCGCGGCCCGGGCCGCCACCTCGTCCTCCCGGATGGCGTGGAGGATGATGCCGGTCTTGGAGTCGGTGATGAGCCACATGACCAGCCCCAGCCCCAGCATGCACACGGCGGTGATGTAGTAGTCCATGAGCCTGGAGGACGACAGGCGCGACAGGCCCGAGAGCCCCAGCTCACCCCCCGTGACTCCGGGGATGGCGAACACGATGCCGGTGAGGATGATGGGAAAGGCCAGGGTGGTGAGGGCCAGGTAGGAGCCCTTGAGCCGCAGGCACGGGATGCCCACCACCAGGCCCGCCAGGACCGCGCCTACCGCTCCCAGGGGGATGGAGAGGTACGGCGGGAAATGGAGATGAATGTTCAACAGGGCCGTCACGTAGGCGGCCACCCCGAAGAACAGGGCGTGGCCGAAGTTCATCTGCCCCGTGAATCCGGAAAGGAGATCCCAGCTCCCGGCGAAGATGGCGAAGATGGAGGTGAGGATCACGATGCGCAGGAAATAGAGGTCCTGGGTGAACAGGGGCAGGGCCAGGAGGGCGATCACGAAGAGCACCAGGGCCAGGCGGCCCGGCAGCACGATCACCTCGGAGCGCAGGATGGTGAAGAACCTTCGGATGTGGGTGAAGATGAGCCCCATTTACCGCTCCTCCTCGAAGAACACGCCGAAAAGTCCCTCCGGCCGGACCAGAAGGACCAGGATCATGATGGAAAGGGCCACCGAATCCTTGAGAAAGGAGCCCATGGGCACCATGAACACCACCATGGATTCGGCGAACCCCAGGATGTAGGCCCCCACGAAGCTGCCCTCGATGCTCCCCAGGCCCCCCAGCACCACGATGGCCAGCATCATGATGAGGGGGTGCATCCACATGGTGGGCTCCACCGTGACCAGGGGCGCCACGATGGCTCCGGCCACCGAGGCCAGGCCTACGGAAACGGCCATGGTGGCCATGGCCACCCGGGTCACGTCCATGCCCATGAGGTTGGCAACCTCCCGGTCCTGGGCCGTGGCGCGGATGGCCAGCCCCATGCGGGTGTGGAAAAGGAACAGCCTCACCCCCACCAGGACCACCAGGGCCAGGCCCAGGGCCAGGATATGCTGCCAGGTCACCCGGACCCCCAGGATGGTGGTGTAGCCCTCCACCAGGGGGGAAACCCCCAGGTAGTGGCCCCCGAAGGTCATGAGGAAGACCTCCTGGAGCATCATGGCCACCGCGATGGTGGCGATGAGCATGGCCGCCTCATGCTCCTGGATGGGCCGGATGAAATAGCGGTAGATCAACAGGCCCAGGAGGATGGTGAGGATGATGGCCGCCCCGATGGAAACCGTGGCCGGAAGCCCCAGCTGCTTGGTTCCGATGTAGATGAGGTAGGCCGAGGTCATGTAGAGCGCGGTGTGGGCGATGTTGATGATGCGCGCCACCCCCAGCACCAGGGAGAATCCGATGGCCAGAAGGGCGTAGACGCTGCCCTTGATGAGGCCGTCAATGAGGATGTCCAGGAACATGAGGCCACTCCACGATCTTCGCCCGGAGGCCCCCGGGCTGCAGGGCCATGCCGCCGGATGCGCGCGTTGGAATCTTCAGGAAAAAAGCCCTTCCGGGCCGGATGGCCCGGAAGGGCGGCAAACCGTGGTCAGTCCTTCTTCTTCCAGGCTTCCACGACCCAGGGAGCCAGCTTGTAGGGCACCGTGCCCTCGTAGGTGATGCCCTCCCAGTTGTAGGGCCACACGCACTGGATCTTGCCCTCCTGCCACTGGGTGCCCAGGCCCGTCACGTAGCCCGGCCCCCAGGTGATGTCGTGGGCGGCGTCGAACACCTCGCGGCCCGCGGTGCCCACGAGATCGGTCTTTTCCAGGAAGGGGACCAGCGCGTCCGAATCCAGGGTTCCCGCTTCTTCCACGGCGGCCTTCAGGATTTGAAGCGCATCGTAGGTGCCGGCCGTGTAGTTCGGGGCCTCTTTGAAGCGCTCCTGGTACTTGGTGTAGAAGGGGAGGGTGCTCTCGGTGATCTTGACCGGGGCGTAGGTGTTGATGGTGAGGACATAGTCGCCCGCGCCGTTGGTGGCTTCCCAGAAACCGGACTTCTGGGCTTCCACGTTGATTCCCACCGCCGCAGCCGGGATCTTCAGCTCGCCCATCTGCTTGGCAAAGGTGAGCCCCACCGAGGAGGAGAAGGTGGTGAACACGATGTGGGCCCCGGCCCGCTGGATGGCGGCAAGCTCGGCCGAGCAGTCCTTGGCCACGGGGGACGGACGCCATATGCCCACGATCTCCATGCCCATCTTCTCGGGCAGGGTCTTTTCGGCCGCCGCCACGATGCCTTCCGCCCAGGCGGCCTTCTCGGCCACCACGGCCACCTTCAGGGTTTCCAGGCCCAGGGTCTTTTTCATGATGGCGCCCACGGTGCCCAGGAGGGTGAAGTCCACCTTGCCCAGGTAGCCGGCATTGATGGGGGTGAGGCGGAACCAGTATTTGTAGCGGTCATAGTTCTCGGTCACCCGGGTGCAGATCTCCACGGTGGCCGCGCCGCAGCCGATGAAGATCTTCTTGGCGTCCATGGCGATGTCCTGCATCACCATGACCGCCTCGGTGCGGAACCCTCCCACCAGAAAATCCACCTTGTTGCGGGAAATGGCCATTTCCACGGCGTTGGTGGCATCCGGGATGCTCAGGAACTCGTTGGTGTCCACCTTCACGAGTTCGATTTGCATCATCTTGTCCCCCACCTTGACGCCTCCGGCGGCGTTGATCTCCTCCGCCGCCATGGTGGCCCCGTTCCAGTGGCCCTCGCCCTGGGTGAAGGACATGGGCCCCAGGATGCCGATCTTGATGGAATCGGCCGCCCAGGCGGACGGGCACAGGCCCGCAAAAAGCAAAAATCCGGCTGCGAGACAAACGATGAATCTGCGAGTGTTCATGCGAGACCCTCCCTTGTGGCTGGTTGGACCACGCCGCCAAAACGGCCTGGCGCGGCAATGGTCGTCACGGGCGGCCGGTCCCTCGGGAAAACGGATTCACGGGGGGCGGGAAGCCCTTTGTCACGCAAGGTTCAGGCGGCACGCCCGGCCGGAACATCCGGAGCCTGGCCGCGCCGGGAAAAGAAGGGACTGCGGAAAAAAAGCGGGCCGAGTGGAATCGGCCACGCCTGGGCCATGTGGAACAGCCTGGTCCGTTGGCCGGAAGGGGCTTCCCGGCCATTTGAGAGGATTCGTTCCCTGGGGTCAGCGTCAACCGGCGGGGAACCGGGCCGCCCGGGAGGGCTTCCGGGAGGCCTGCTGGGCGGAACCGGGTTTCGGAGGAAACCCCGCCCCGGCGGGTCTTGGGACCCGTCTTGTTTCAACGCCCCCGTCTTTCCGGGGGCTGGCCCCTAGGGGCCACGAAATCCTAGCTGTTTTATGATCTGCGCAATCCGCAGTTTCCCCGGGCTTTTGGAAATCACCTGAAGCGATGCGGCCAAATATCAGTCCGCCCGCGTCTCGGGGGCCTTCTCTCCCTGGGTCAAAGGCTCTGGCTGGGCCGGGGCCGCTCCGGGAGAGAGAGAGGCGGCCTGGGCCTGGGCCTTGCCGGGGGTGGTCTCGCCGTCCTCCTCCTCGGACTCGGGCTCGCCCGCCACCCGGGCCTTCATCCGGGCCAGGCGCTTGGCGAAATACTTGTCCTTGGGGGCGTAGTAGGCGGCCTTTTCCGAATATTCCAGGGCCTTTTCCTTTTCTCCGGAAGCCCACAGGGCCTCGGCCATGGTGTCCAGAACCTGGGGTTTTTCCGGGGCGAAGAAGTAGGCGGTTTGGGCCAGGTCCATGGCCAGGTCCGGGGCCTTGATGTCCTTGTCCGTGGCTGTGGCGTAAATCCAGGCCAGGGTGTCCAGGGCCTCCACGTAGTTGGGGTACTTCTCCAGGAGGAAATGGAGTTCCTTGATGGCGTTCTCGTAGTCCAGGATTTCCGCGTAGTCCGTGGCCTTTTCCCATTGCTTACGAAACGCCTCATACTCCTTGACGGCCTTCTTGTGATGCCCGGGCGGTTCCTTCCATCCGGCGTAGGCGCGTTTCTCGAATTCCAGGGCCTTTTCCAGGTCGCCGTTGACAAAGTAGGCCTCGGCCAGGGTGTCCAGGATGTGGGCGCGCACGGGGAGGTATTGGGCCGCCTTCTCGGCCAGCTCCAGGGCCTTTCTGGGCTTCCAGAATTCCTTGTCCTTGGCTGTGGCGTAAAGCCAGGCCATGTTGTTCATGGCGTCCGGGTAGTCCGGGAGGATTTCCAGAGCGGTTTCGTACTCGGCAATGGCCTCGGCGTACTCGCCCTTTTCAAAATGCTCCCAGCCCGTTTCCACGTGCTGGCGGTACCGGTCCTCGTAGCCGAAAAGCGGGCTGTAGATCACGGTGACCTTGGCGGCCTCCTTGCCCCCCATGATCCTCACCCGGTTCTTGCCGGCCCCCGTGAAAAGCAGGGCGAAGTTGCGGCAATCCACCCGGTAGGCGGTGAACTCCCCCTCTCCCGGCAGGTTTTCCCTCACCTGGCCGCATTCCGGGGGCAGGCGGGAGCCCTGGTCCGCCTCGCCGGGGCCCAGAACCAGGAAGAAATCCTTGTCCGAGATGAAACGGATGTAGCCGGGGTCCGATGGTTTGATGCCCGTGTCCAGGTCCTGGCCCGGGGCCAGTTCGTATTCCCGCTCCTCCAGGAGGTGGTGCACCACGTGGCGCTCGTTGAAGCGGCCAAGGGCGTCGGTGCGGGCCTGAAAATCCGGCTGCCGGGCAATGGCCCCCACGGAAACGGCCCAGCCGAGAACGGGGAGCTGCTGAGCCACGGGACCGCTGCCGGGCATGTTGTCGAACATGAAATCCTTGTTCGTGATGAGGTACTTGTCCAGGGCGAGCCCCAGGTTGGGGCCGAACTTGGCCACCAGGAGTTCCTTGTCCTGGTACACGACCTCCCCGGCCTCCACCTTGCCCTGCTCGTAGTGGTAGTTGTCCCGATGGGTGTAGCCGAACATGCGGGACAGGGCCCGGGCGTCGCCGATGGCCGCCAGGCCCGGGTACCAGGCCTCGGGCCGCACCCAGATCTCGGCCTCCGTGTCCCCGCAGAAATCCACCTCGGGCTGGAGAGCCATGGGGTAATAGGCCCACTTCATCTTCCCCACGCCGGGGAAGTAGAAGGCCAGGTAATCCCCGTCCTCGAAGCTGGGCAGTTCCCCCATTTCCTCGTCCGGGATGAACCCGGCGGCCAGCCGCACCACGGACAGGGAGACTCCGAACCACACGCCCGAGTACTGGATGTGCTTTTGGGCCAGGGGGATGAAATCCCCGTTCCGGTAGATGTAGACCCCGTGCTCCGGAGGCTTGGTGTCCACCTCGATCTGTTCGGTGGGAGGGGCTTCCTCCTCCTCGGCGCACCAGGCCGTGGGGGCGATGAACAGGAGAAGGACGGCCAGCGCGGCCAATAACCGCACCGCACCGTTGCCGGGCTTGAAAATCCGCATGGTCTGGCTCCCCTCGCTGGCGCGGGCCAGTGAGTTGGCGTTGGGATAATGCCCCATACTAACCATTATGAAGGCGATATTCAAGCCTGACCGGCCTCCACCGCTTTCCGGCAGAGCCCTGCGATTTTATCCACCAGCTTTCTGGACCCCTCCAGAGGCTCCCCGAAGAAACGGAAAGTCTCCATCACGTTCCACACCTTGCGGCCCAGGGAAAGCACCCGGCGTACCTGGGGGGGCGGGTTGTCCCGATAGGGGCTGGGGCCCTCGGCCCGGGCCGCCTCCATGATCCGGGCAAGCTCCGGCACGATTTCGTCCAGCCCGTTCACCTTGGAAAAGGTCCGGGAAAGGCCGGTGACCATGCAGTTGTCCGCGCCCAGAAACTTGGTCCGGGCGTCGTCCTTGTAGATGACCAGGGGCTTTCCCCCGGCAAAGGCCACGGCGGTCTCGGCCACCCCTCCCTCGTCGGGCACCCGGCCGTTCATGTTGAACACCAGGGCGTCGCAGCCTTCCAGGACCTGGTAGATGTCCAGGGCGAAAATGGCGCGGTTCACCAGGGTCCCCACATCCCGGAGGCCCGGCAAGGTGCCCCGGGGATCGTTGGCCATGGCCAGAACGTGGGGCTCCAGGCCATCCCGGTGGGGCAGGAAGGTCCGGTAGCCGGCCTGTTCCAGGCGGGACGCGATGGACTCCATGAGCCCGCGTTCCTCGGGGGAGAACAGGGGCCCGGAACAATAGATTCTATAGGGCTGAGCGTTCTTGGTCATGCGTGGATTCTTCCTCGGCGGATTTGGGAAAAGGGGGGTGGGGGCATAGGCGCAAACCCAACCGCACCGTCATTCCGGCGAAGGCCGGAATCCAGGCTTTTGGATATTTTTTCCTTGTGCAGTCTTTCCATGATTGTTCGTTTTTGATGAATTCATTTGAGCGCGCTGCCCTCTTTCTGGATTCCGGCCTTCGCCGGAATGACGGATCATCCTTTTTGATTGGATGAGTTGACGCTTCCGGGGCAGGGGGATTTTTTCCAGGTTTCAGACCCCTGGGCACCCCCCCCAAGCTCCGGCTGGCTGAGGGCCTCAAATGCAAGGCGCACAAGCTTTCCGTTGGGAGGCGTACTGTTGTGTACGCCGAGCGCCGGAAAGTGAAGCGCAACGCCGCAGTTTCGGCCCCCCAAAGTCCGGCTGGCTGAGGGCCTCAAATGCAAGGCGCACAAGCTTTCCGGTGGAAGGCGTACTGTTGTGTACGCCGAGCGCCGGAAAGTGAAGCGCAACGCCGCAGTTGAGGCCCTCAGCCAGCCGGGCGGTTGATCATGGCGGCCATGTAGCCCGCTCCGAACCCGTTGTCGATGTTCACCACGGCCACGTTGGAGGCGCAGGAGTTCAACATGGCGAGAAGCGCGGTCAAGCCTCCGAAACTGGTGCCGTATCCCACGCTGGTGGGCACGGCGATGACCGGGCGGTCCACCAGGCCGGCCACCACCGAGGGCAGGGCCCCCTCCATCCCGGCCACCACCACCAGAACCGTGGCGGTCTCCAGAAGCTCCCGGTGGGCGAACAGGCGGTGGAGCCCGGCCACGCCCACGTCGTGGACAGCCCGGATCTCATTGCCCATGGCCCGGGCCGTGAGCGCCGCCTCCCGGGCCACGGGGATGTCCGAGGTTCCGGCGGAAATAACGCCGATGACCCCCCGGCCAATGATTTCCATGGGGTGGGGGGCGTGGATGAGCATCCGGGCGTCCGGGTCGTACACGGCGTCCGGGAACCGGCCCAAAATCTCGGAGGCCTTGTCCCCGTCCAGGCGGGTCACCAGGATCACGTCCCGCTCCCCGGCCATCTTCTCCATGATGCCCAGGATCTGGACGGGGGTCTTGTTCTGGCCGAACACCACCTCGGGGAACCCCTTGCGGATCCCCCGGTGGTGGTCCACGCAGGCATAGCCCAGATCCTCGTAGTGCAGGTTCTTCAGGCGTCCGGCGGCCTCGTCCACGGGCAGGGCCCCGGCGGCCACCTCTTCCAGCAGCTTTTTCAACGTTTCCCGGGTCATAAAGGCAGGCTCCCTCGCCCGTTAGGAATAGAGTATGGTATAACTCCCGTCAATAACGGGTTTTCCCAGCGCACCCCTTTCGAGACGATTTTAACCCGGATTATCCATGAAAAATTTCGCCGAGCAGACTATTTTTCATGACTTCGGATGGTTATGCGCCAATTCAAGGGTTTTGCGAAATCGCAGCCTGTTTTTTTGCGGAATTCTGACATTGGCGAAATTTTTCACCCTTCGGGCGAGCCCGATTTGCGCGATAGCCGCGTCAGACGGGGATCGCTGTACAAAAGTACAGCTTCACCCCGCCTTCCTTGCGCTCGCGCAAATCGAACTCGTGAATACTCCGGGTTAACCCCATGGCTTCCGTTTTCCTGGCCACCCCTCCGGCTTCCCTGGGGGAGCGCTACGGCGCCCTGGCGTCCGCCGGTGCCCGGCTGCCCTCCCTGGGCCTGCTGTGCGTGGCGGCGGTCCTGGCCCGGGCCGGGCATGGGGTGAAAATCGTTGATGCGGCGGCGGCCGGGCTTTCCATGGATCAGGTCGTGGCCCGGGCACGCAAATTCGCCCCGGACGTGGCGGGGGTCTCCGCCACCACGGCCTTTGCGGCCCGGGCCGGGGAGATGGCCGGAAAAATCCAGGCGGCTGTCCCGGGCGTCCGGACAGCCCTTGGCGGCCCCCATGCCAGCGCCTGCCCGGAAAAGGTCCTGGAAGAGAACCCGGCCCTGGACTTCGCCGTGTTCGGAGAGGGCGAGGAGACCTTCCTGGACCTGGTGGAAACCCTGGCCGCCGGACGCGGCCCGGCCGGGGTCCCGGGCCTGGCGTTCCGGGACGGCCCGGCCATCCGAAAAAACGCCCCCCGGCCCCTCATCCGGGACCTGGACGCCCTGCCCTTTCCGGCCTGGGAACTTTTGCCGGGATTCCCCAAAGCCTTCCGCCCGGCGGCGTTCAAGTTCCGGCGGCTCCCGGCGGCCCACGCGGTCACCAGCCGGGGCTGCCCCCATGGCTGCGTGTTCTGCGACCGCTCCGTGTTCGGACGGCGCACCCGGTTCCACTCCCCCGGCTGGGTCCTGGAGATGGTGGAGCGCCTCTCGGGCCGCTTCGGGGTCCGGGAGCTGGCCCTGGAGGACGACCGCTTCCTGGCGGACCCGGGCCGGGCGGCGGCCATCTGCGAGGGGCTCCTTTCCAGAGGGCGGCGCTTGAGCTTTTCCGTGGCCGCCCGGGCGGACCAGATGGACGACCCGGCCCTGCTTTCACTGCTGGCCCGGGCCGGTTGCTGGCAGGTGAGCCTGGGGGTGGAGTCCGGGGACCCGGAAGTCCTGGCCCGAACGTGCAAGGGCATCAGCCTGGATCAGGTGCGGGGGGCTGCGGCCCGGGCGAAAAAGGCGGGGCTCTCGGTGAAGGGCTACTTCATTCTGGGCCTGCCGGGGGAAACCCTTGCCACCCTGGCCCGGACGCTCGATTTCGCCTGCGAACTCCCCCTGGACGACGCCTCGGCCTTTTTCCTCACCCCCTTTCCGGGCACGGAAATTTTCGCCGAGGCGGACCGATGGGGGACGCTCGACCCGGATTTTTCCCGCATGAACGAGCTTTGGCCCGTGTTCACGCCCCATGGACTTTCCCGCCAGGAGCTTTCCCGCGCGGCCCGGCGATTCGCGGCCCGGTTCTACCTCCGGCCCCGGGTCGTGGCCGGGTACGCCAGGCGGGCGGCGGCCAACCCGGCCCTGGCCCCGGTGCTGGCCCGGGCGTTTTTCGGGTTCCTGGCCCACGTGGCCGGAAAGGGGGAGGCCCGGTGAGATTCGCTGTGGACGCCAGCTTTCACGCCCCGGGCCGGGGAGGGGGCATCGAGACCGTGCTCACGGGCCTTTTGTCCGCCTGGACCCGGGAGCGGGGCGGACACGAGTTGGTGGTGTTCGTAAACCGGGAGGGGGCCGGGACACTCCCCTCGGGCCCGGGGATCGAGGAACGAATCGCCGGGTTCCCCCCCCGCTCCCGGATGGCCCGGACCCTCTGGCAGCAGGCGGTCCTGCCCCGGGCGGCCCGCCGGGCCGGGGCAGGGGCCTTGTTCTGCCCGGCCAACACAGGCCCGGCCCTGGGGGACCCGCCCCTGGTCCTTCTGGTCCA
>JAHJUF010000374.1 GCA_018829095.1 Pseudomonadota bacterium
AGGTCACCATGCAGGCGGCTACCAACATGAACCCCACCACCGGGCTGGCGGGCAAGTTCTCCGTTCCCTACTGCGTGGCCAACGCCCTGTTGCGGGACGTCACGGGCATGGGGGCTTTCACGGACGAACTGGTGAACGACCCGGCGGTCCGGGAACTCATGGCGAAAATCGTGGTGGAAAAGGACCCGGTCATGGCGGGCCTGGAGTCCCGGGTCGTCGTCCGCACAAAGGACGGCCGGGAGTTCACCGGAGTCTCGGACATCCTGGCTCAGATTCCGCCCCTGGAGGACAAACAGGTCCGGGTGAGGGCCAAGTTCCTGGACCTGGTTTCGCCCGTTCTGGGCCAGGCCAGGGCCCTGGAAGTGGCGGAGATGGTGGAGGGTCTGGAAGAGGTGGCGGATATCTCCCAAGTGGCGGAGAGGCTGTAGCTCATGGATCTAACCTGCGGAAATTGCGGGCACAAGGCCTCCAAGGTGGAGTTCCGGTACCTGAACCGGGCCGACTCCGCCGGGGCGGCCACGTACCGCCAGTGCCCGGCCTGCCGGGTCGCCGTGTACTGCGAGGAGATGGAGGACGAGGGGGACTACGCCCAGGGCAGGGTCTGGGGCACCTCGAAGCTGAGGGGCACGGTCTTCACCCGGGAAAACCGGCCCAAAAAGTCCGGCGGGGAAGGGGGCGAGGGATAGCCATGGGAGGGCGCGTGCTCATCACGGACATCCAGAAGTTCTGCGTGAACGATGGCCCCGGGTTCCGCACCAATGTCTACGTCAAGGGCTGTCCCCTGCGCTGCGCCTGGTGCCACAACCCCGAGACCATCGACACGAGGCCCGAGCTGTACTGGAAGCGCAGGCTCTGCGTCCAATGCGGGGAATGCCTCACCGCCTGCCCCAAAGACGCCATCCTGCCGCCTATCGATCCGGCCCTGGCCCAGGCCGAGGGGTCCCATTATCACAAGGTGGACCGCAAGCGCTGCGACCTGTGCATGGAGTGCGTTACCGCCTGTTCCTACGGAGCCCTGGAAGCCGTGGGGAAATCCATGACCGTGGACGAGATCCTGGACGTGGTGGAGCAGGACCGGCCTTTTTACGAAAACTCCGGCGGCGGTATGACGCTCACCGGCGGCGAGCCCACGATGTTCCCGGAGTTCTCGGAAAGCCTCCTGGCCGGGTCCGGGAAACGGGGGCTTCACAATTGCCTGGACACCAACGGGTACTGCGCCTGGGAATCCCTGGAGCGGCTTCTGCCCTATGCGGATATTTTGCTTTTTGACGTGAAGCACCTGGACCCGGCAGCCCACCAGCGCATGACCGGCGCGGACAACGCCCGCATTCTCCAAAACCTGGAGAAGCTGACCCGGACCGGCAAGGAGGTCTGGATTCGGGTGCCGGTGGTTCCGGGATTCAACGATTCCATCGAGTTCCACCAGGCCCTGGCCCGGCACCTGGCCAGCCTTCCGGGGCGGGTGGCCCGGGTGGATCTTTTGCCGTTCCACAACTGGTGCCAGGACAAGTACGGCTGGCTGGGCGTGGAATGGCCCCTGGGCGAGACCGAGGCCATGGACCCGGGCATGCTGGAGATCCCCGTGGATCTGTACCGCTACGCCGGGTTGAAAGCCTCCATCGGCGGCTCGGGATTCGAATCCACGGGCACGGAGTAAAACATGGACCTTCAAGTCAAAACCGGCATCATCAACCACATTCAGCGCATGTGCACCTGCGACGGCCCGGGCTTCCGCACCACGGTGTTTTTGAAGGGCTGCCTCCTGGACTGCCAATGGTGCCACAACCCCGAGGGCAAGGCCCGATTCCCCGAGGTCATCCCCTATGTCACCAACTGCACCGCCTGCGGCGATTGCGTTACGGTCTGCCCCACCGGGGCGGTTTCCTTGAACAATGAGGCCCAGCCGGTATTGGACCGGGGTCTTTGCACATCCTGCTTCCAGTGCGCCGAGGCCTGCCAGGAAAGCGGCCTGGTGGTGTGGGGCCGCGCGGCCACGGCCGGCGGGGTCATGGAGGAAGTGGCCGCAGACCTGTCGTTCTACAAAAACTCCGGCGGCGGGCTCACGGTGTCCGGCGGCGAACCCATGGCCCAGCATGAGTTCGTCCTGGCCCTGTTTTCCCTGGCCAAGGCCGATCCGGACGAGTCCCGGCGCATCCACACGGCGCTGGACACCTGCGGCCACGCCCCCTGGAGCCGGTTCGAGCAGGTGCTTCCCCTGGCGGATCTCGTGCTTCTGGACCTGAAGCAAATGGATAGCCGGGCCCACCGGGCCTATACCGGGCTCGGGAACGAAGTCATCCTGGAAAATGCCGCAAAAATCGCGGCCCTGGGCAAGCCCATGCGCATCCGGGTGCCCGTGATTCCCGGGGTGAACGACAGCCGGGAGAATTGGCAGGCCACGGCCCGGTTCGTGGAAAGCCTGGGGGACGTGGTGTCCGGGGTGGACCTTTTGCCCTACCACCCCTGGGCCGGAGGCAAGTACCGGGCGTTTGGCATGGAATACGATTTCCCCGTGGGCGAGGGCTATGACGACGAGCGCCTGGTGCCCGTGGTGGAGCTTTTCCTGGATCACGTGAAAGAGGTGACGGTGGGCGGATAGCTTGTCCCCAACCCGTTGACGCCGGGGTCATGGCCGGGCCCCGGGCTGTTCGAGAGGAATCCCATGGGAAGAAGAGACCAGTGGAAACAGGTGCAGAACGGGATGTTTACCGAAGTCACCAGCCAGCGCAGCGTGGAGGATCGGGAAACCGTTCCCGACGTGGCCTGCGGCTTCTGCAAGAACTTCTCGGAAAACGCCTACGCCTCGGATGGCCGGGGGTACTGCAAGCAACTCAAGGTGGGGTCCAATATCAAGACAGACCCGCCGGTGTACGTCATGGAGGGCGACGCGGGACTGACGGTCCTGTTCAACGCCGAGGCGGCCGGGTGCAAGTTTTTCGATCGCATGGACTTCGTGGATACGGATGGCCACGAAGTGGCGGACCCGTCCTACCGGCGCGTCCAGCGGCAGATGGAAAAGAAGGTCAAATAGGAGCGGCGAGGCTGAACCCATTTCCCCTAGGAGGTGAATCATGGCTACCGAATGCAAAGAGTGCAAGAGCTTCTTCCCCATGAACGAGAACCCGGAAAAGGGCGACTGCGTGCAGCGCGTGGTGGACCCCCGCCAGGCCTATTACAAGGCCAGGCCCGTGGACGCCGGGGCGGATGCGTCCAAATGCGGAACCTTCAGCAAGAAATAGGGCTTAGAGGCGAAAAAAGCCTTTTCATGATGATGGCGGGAGCGTTTGGGGAGGCGACACCCTGAAAAGGGGAGCGCCGGACAGACGGATTTCCGCATGGAACGATTTTCCGCACCGGGCGGGTGAGGGATTGGCGCGCCCGGAAGCGGGCGGGGGAGACAAGGAGAATACGGATATGGCAGCCGAAGCGGCGAAGGACCTTTCCATTCAGGAACTGGAAAAAGAGGGGCAGTGGTGGTGGATCGCTGAGAAGAAGCGTTCCAGGAGGCTGGATTACCTGCGCAAGGCCGTGTGGAAAAAGGGGGCCCTGGGCGGCAACTACGCGCCGGGCATCAAGGTGGATCTGGAGATGCCCACCCTGTTCACCAACATGTACAACTGGTGGAAGTACGATCCGCCCATGCTCCGGCGGGCCAAGGCCCTGGCCCACGTGCTGGACAACATCGGCATCTTCATCACGGACCAGGCCCAGCTGGTGGGCTACTTCGGGTCCATGCCCAACACCATCGCCTGGCGGCTGGACGGGGCCTCCATCGTGAACGAGGAACTCTACAACGAGCCGGGCATCATGCCCGAGCCCGAGGAGGAGTCCCTGAAGAAGGTGGCGGAGCTGAACTCCTACTGGTCCGGCAACACGGCTGTGGACAAGCTGGCCCGGGTCCTGGACCCCGAGGATGCGGTGAAGTTCCTCTCCGGGGCCATCGGCTGGGGCGCGCCCACCTCCGCCTACGGCTACTCGGGCAAGGACTATGAGTACATCTTTGCCGGCCGCCGGGGATTTCTGGACATCATCGAGGAGATCGACGCGAATATCGAAGGGGCTGAGGACCGGACCATGGGCATGCCCGGCCCGGACATCCTGCCCCTGTACGAGCGTCTCCAGAACTGGGATGCCATGAAGCTCATCCTGGAGGCGGCCATCCGCTATGCCGGGCGCTACGCCCGGCTGGCCCGGACCATCGCGGAGAACTTCGAGACCGATCCCAAGCGCAAGGAAGAGCTTATCCGCCTGGCCGAGAGCTGCGAGACCGTGCCTGCCCACGCGCCCCAGACCTTCCAGCAGTCGCTCCAATACGATCACTTCATCCAGATCATCTGCCGCCTGGAGGCCCACGAGGGCGCCTGGCCCGCCCGGCCGGACTATTACCACTGGCCCATGTACGACAAGGACGTGAACATCGAGAAGAACATCACCGGGGAAGAGGCCATGGACCTGGTGGGCGAGTTCATGATCCGGGCCTACGAGGTGGGGGGATTCGGGCCGCGGTGGGCCCGGGAGGGGCTCCAGGGCATCACGGGCACCTGGGTGTGGACCCTGGGCGGCGTGAACCAGGACGGCTCCGACGCCTGCAACGACCTCACCCTGGCTTTCCTCAAGGCCGCGCGCCTGGTGCGGGTGTCCAACCCCACCTTCGGGTTCCGGTGGCACCCCAAGGTGTCTGACAAGATCATGCGCGAGGTGTTCGAGTGCATCCGCCACGGCCTGGGGTACCCGTCCATCAGAAACGATCCTCTTCTCATCCAGAACTCCATGCACTGGCATGGGCACCCTCTGGAGGAGGCCCGGACCTGGGTGCATCAGGCCTGCATGAGCCCGTGCCCCACCACCAAGCACGGGGTCCAGCCCATGCGCATGGCGTCCGCCACGGCCAACTGCGCCAAGATGGTGGAGTACGCCCTGCACAACGGCTACGACCACGTGGTCCAGATGCAGATGGGCCCGCGCACGGGCGACGCCCGGAAGTACACGGATTTCGAGCAGCTGTTCTCCGCCTGGGTGCAGCAGATGGAATGGATCATGAACACCCTGGTGCGCACCGTGAACCTGGGGCGTTTCAAGGACCCCGAGTTCTACGGGCGGCCCTTTTTGTCCGCCACCTACGAGCGGGCCGTGGAGAGCGGCCTGGACGCGGTGTCGCCGGTGGGCGAGCGGGGCAACTGCTGGGTGACCTTCTTCACCTGGGTGGAGAACGCCGACTCCCTGGCCGCCGTGAAAAAGCTCGTGTTCGACGAGAAGAAGTACACCATGACCCAGCTCATGGACGCGCTGGAAGCCAACTGGGAGGGCTGCGAGAAGATGCGGCTCGATTTCGTGAATGGCGCGCCCAAGTGGGGCAATGACGATGACTACGTGGACGACCTCATGATCCGCTGCCTGCGCGAGGTGGCCCGGCACTCCCGGGAGATGAAGTGCCCCTGCGGAAACTCCTGGCCGGCCCTGCCGGAGAACGTGTCCGGCAACATCCACTACGCCTCCATCGTGGGCGCGCTGCCCAATGGCCGCCGCCTGGGCGACGCCCTCTACGACGGCGGCATCTCACCGGGCCCGGGCCTGGACAAGAACGGCCCCTCGGCGGTGCTGAAGTCCTGCGGCAAGATCGACCACGTGGGCGACGGCCGGGCGTTCCTTTTGAACCAGCGTCTTTCCCCCACCCAGATGGCCGGGGAAAAGGGCTACCAGCTCTGGAAGGCCTACATGCGCACCTGGGCCGATCTCGGGCTGGACCACGTGCAGTTCAACATGGTTTCCGACGAAACCCTCCGGGCCGCCCAGAAGGACCCGGAGAAGTACCAGGAGGTCATTGTCCGGGTGGCGGGCTACTCGGCCCATTTCGTGGATATTTCCCGGAAGACCCAGGACAACATCATTCAGCGGACCATCCAGGGCATTTGACAGGCTGCCCAAAAACGCGATCTGCGGCGTTGCGCTTCATCCTTCGTCACTGCGGCGTACATAAGTACGCCTCATTCCTCAGGATTCGCGCGCCGTCGGGGTCCCCGCACGGCCGAAGGCCGGGTGGGGTGACTTTCAGCTCATCGTTTTTGAACAGCCTGTAGCAGCCTGTTTTCAACAGGCATTTAAACCCAGCCAGAAGCCCCCGGGCCGTCCGGCCCGGGGGTGAAGACACGGAGGATCGCCATGAAATGCACGGAATGCGGGTTCGAGGCCCCGGTGCAGAATTTCCGTTACCTCTACAACGCCCGGATCGACGCGTCCATCAGCCTGCGCCAGTGTCCCCAGTGCCAGGCGCGGCTGGCTGTGGACGAATTGGCCGGGGAAGCCACCCAGAAGGTGGGCGATGGAGAGGCCCCCTGGGGCAAGTCCGCGGGTATCGAGGGCCTGGCCGAGGACAACGCCTCTTAAGGCCTCCGAGGCCAACGGGGGAGGGGGGTGCTCCTTTTCCGGCCCGGTGGTCCTGGGATGGAGCGGCTGCCAAAAGGATGATGGTGTCGCAACAAGTCGGAAATTTAGCAAAACCGTCATTCCGGCGAAGGCCGGAATCCAGTTTTTTCATGCGTTACAAAAGCCTGGATCCCGGCTTTCGCCGGGATGACGACTTGCGGCATCACCATCAAAATTCCTGGAACCGGACATGGCTTCCGGCAACCGCTCCATAAGGAGGATGGAACACCCGCCGTCCCGGGGTTTTCCCCCCGGGCGGCTCCGGGAACAATTCTGCACAATATGGGGACTGTTTTGATGAAGGTAATCTACAAGATTTCCTATCCAAACGGCAAAATCTACGTAGGCAAGGACCTTACCGATAGCATCAACTATTTCGGTAGCGCGAGCAGCAAGTTTATTGAAGCCGACTTTACTCGAGAGGAGCGCCGAGATTTCACGATTCGGAAGGAGATCCTCTGGGAATCGGACTCAGCCTCTGACCAGGAGGTAAATGCCAAGGAAGTTGAGTTCCTTCTCGCACTCCGGTCAAATGATCCGGCAATTGGCTACAACAAGTGGCCTAAGTTCAAGCCAAATAGTAGCGGCATGGCGTCCGCTTGCAACGGCCCTTTGGAGAAAAACTCCGCCCCAGGCGAGGCGGATTCCTTTTGCCGGAAAGCGGAATGACATGTCCGTTCGTTTCTTTCATTCCTTTTCGTTCCTGACCCGCCTTCATCGGGGAACACCCGAGTCCGTAAACCACGCCCCCTCCCGGGGGCAAGCCAAAGGGGGTGCCGCATGACCGCACAAGCCGCCGCTATGGACGCCAGCATCCAGGACCTGGAGGACAAGGGCCAGTGGTGGTGGGTCGCCGAAAAAAGGCGTTCCCGCCGCCTGGACTACCTGAGGAAGGCCATCTGGAAAAAAGGGGCTGTGGGCGGGCTCTACCAGCCCGGCGTCAAGGTGGATCTGGAGATGGGCGAACTCTTTACGGTGAACGAAAAGGCCGCTTCCAGCTCTCCTGACCCCTATGTCATCAAGTTCGCCAAGCGTTTCGCTCACTATCTGGACAACAAGACCATCTTCATCACGGACAATGCCCAACTGGTGGGCTATGTGGGGAGCCTGCCCCACACGGTGTACTGGGACCCCAGCATGGCCATCATGATCAACGAGGAGATCTACAACGATTCCACGGTCTGCCCGGAGCCGGAACCCGAGTCCCGCGCCAGGATGACGGAAATCATGAATTTCTGGAACGGCCGCACGGACCAGGACCGCCTCATGGAGCACCTGGACCTGGAAGACGCCATCAAGGTCATGAGCGGGGCCATCGGCTGGGGCCTGGCTTCGAACCGGGGCGGGTACTCGGGCAAGGACTTCGAGTACATCATGACCGGGAAAAGGGCTTTTGCCGACTGCCTGGAGGAAGTGGACGCCAAAATCGACGAGATGGACGAGCGCTTCCACACCGAGACGCCCACCAAAGAAAACCTGGACTTTCTGGAGCGCCTCAACCGCTGGGAGGCCATGAAGATCTGCCTGGAGTCCTGCATCCGCTACGCCGGTCGCTACGCCCGGCTGGCCCGGGTCCTCGCGGAGAACTTCGAGGCCGACCCCACGCGCAAGGAAGAGCTCCTGACCATCAGCGAATGCTGCGAGCACGTGCCGGCCCATCCGCCCCGGACGCTTCAGGAGTCGTTCCAGTACGATCTCTTCATCCAGCTTTTCTCCCGCACCGAGGCTGTGGAGGGTGCCTGGCCGCTTCGGCCCGACTATTACCACTGGCCCCTGTACGACAAGGAAGTGAACGAGGAGAAGACCCTCACCGAGGATCAGGCCCTGGACCTGGTGGGCGAGTTCATGATCCGGGCGGCTGAGGTTTGCCAGTACAAGCCCCGGTGGACCAAGGAAGGGCTCCAGGGCATCGACGGCACCTGGGTGTGGACCCTGGGCGGCGTGTACCCCGACGGCCG
>JAHJUF010000375.1 GCA_018829095.1 Pseudomonadota bacterium
CTCCCGGCCGAACTCGGAGCATTTGATTTCCCGGGCTCCTGGCATCTGCCGGGCCAGGTCGTAGGTCACGGTACCGGAGGCCACGGTTTCGGCCAGGGCCTGGCGCACGGCTTCGGCTGCTTCGGTCCAGCCCATGTGGTCCAGCATCATGGCCCCCGAGAGGATCAGCGAGCCGGGGTTCACCTTGTCCAGGCCCGCGTACTTGGGGGCTGTTCCGTGGGTGGCCTCGAACACCGCGCAACCGTCCCCGATGTTGGCCCCGGGAGCCATGCCAAGGCCGCCCACCTGGGCTGCCAGGGCGTCGGAGATGTAGTCGCCGTTCAGGTTGGGCGTGGCGATGACATCGAACTCCTCGGGCCGCAGGAGGACCTGCTGGAAGAGCATGTCCGCGATACGGTCCTTGATGACCACTTTGCCCGGGGGCCGTACCCCGTTGTGGTCGTCCCAGAGTTCCTTTTCCGTGAGGGTGCGGCCCGGGAACAGCTCAACGGCGGCCTCGTAGCCCCATTGGGCAAAGGCTCCCTCGGTGAACTTCATGATGTTGCCCTTGTGCATGAGGGTCACCGAGGCGAGATTGTGCTCCAGGGCGTAGGCCACGGCCCGGGCCACCAGGCGCTTGGTGTTGGCCGCGCTCATGGGCTTGATCCCAATGCCCGCGCCGGGCGGCACCTTGGCCCCCAGCTCCTTTTCCAGAAAGGCCGCGAGCTTTTCCGCCTCCGGGGACCCGGCAGCGAACTCGATGCCCGCGTACAGGTCCTCGGTGTTTTCCCGAAAGACAACCATGTCCACCTTGTCCGGCTCCTTCACCGGGCTGGGGACCATGGGCACGTGGCGCACAGGGCGCACGCAGGCGTAGAGATCCAGTTCCTGGCGAAGCGCCACGTTGATGCTCCGGATGCCCCCTCCCACCGGGGTGGTGAGAGGCCCCTTGATGGCCACCTTAAGGTCCCGGATGGTGTCCAGGGTCTGGCGGGGAAGCCACTCGCCCGTGAGGCGGTGAGCCTTTTCCCCGGCCAGGATCTCCTGCCAGACGATTTCCCTCTTCCCGCCGTAGGCCGCCCGGACTCCGGCGTCCAGCACTCCCTTGGCCGCGGCCCAGATGTCCGGGCCCGTGCCGTCGCCCTCGATGAAGGCCACCAGGGGGCGGTCCGGGGTTTCCAGGCTGCCGTCCGGGCGGATGGTGATCTTTTCTCCGTGGGTTTCCAACTCTTCCTCTTTTCTATCCCTTTTCGGGCTTTGCCTTTTCATTTTGCCGCTGGCGCGCGGCCTCGAACAGGATCACCGACCCGGCGGCCGAGGCGTTCAGGGAGGTGACCGGCCCGGACTGGGGGATGCACACCACCCGGTCGCAATGCTCGGCCAAAAGCCGGGAAAGCCCTCTGCCCTCGCCCCCCAGGCACAGCACGCTGGGCCCGGTGAAATCCGCCTCCCACAGGGTGGCGTCCGCCTCGGCGTCCGCGCCGAAGATCCAGTAACCTTCCTCCTTCAACGTCTCCACAGCCCGAACCAGGTTGGGCACCCGGGCCACGGGGAGATGCTCCAGGGCCCCGGCCGAGGCCTTGACCGCCGCCGGGGACAGGGGCGCAGCGCGGCGCCGGGCCAGGACCAGGCCATGGGCTCCGGCGCACAGGGCCGACCGGGCCAGGGCCCCCAGGTTCTGGGGGTCCTCCACCTGGTCGCACACCAGGATGAGTCCCGGCCGCCCCGAGGCCCGGGCCGCCTCCAGCAGGTCATGGAGTTCCCTTTCCGGCAGGGGGGAGACCCGGGCGGCCACCGGGTGGCGCAAGAGTTTCCGGGACTTCCAGAAATCCGCCTCCACCCGGCTCACGGAAACCCCCCGGGCAACCGCCGCCTCCCGGACCTCGTCCACGGCCCGGCCGGAAGCCCCGGCGGCCACATACACCGCCGACACCTTCCGTTGCCCGGCAGCCAGGGCCTCACGCACCGGGTGGATGCCATAAAGAATTTCCTCGTTCACTCGTTCACCCTTCTTTCCGGGCACGGCTTGGGTTCGCCGTGGTCCGTGATGATCCGGTAGAGTTTTTCCGCCGCGTCCTCCAGGCGGTCGTTCACGATCTGATGTAGGTAGAGATGCCGGGCCTCCATTTCGCTTCTGGCCTCGGCCAGGCGGCGTTCCATCACCTCGGGGGCATCCGCGCCCCGGCCCCTCAGCCGCCTTTCCAACTCCTCCACCGAGGGGGGCATGACGAACACGGTCACCGAATCGGGAAACCGGGCCACGATCTGCCTGGCCCCCTGGACGTCGATGTCCAGGAGCACGAAGCAGCCGTCCTCCACGGACCGGCGCAGAAAATCTCCGTCCGTTCCGTAGTAGTTGCCGTAGACCTTGGCCCACTCAGCCCAGCGTTGGTTCCGGATGCCCTCCTCGAAGACCTCCCGGGTCACGAAATGGTAGTCCCGGCCCGGGACCTCCCCCTGGCGCATGGGGCGGGTGGTGCAGGACACGGAATACACCAGATTGGGCAGGCGCTTCCGCACCAGCCTGCAAAGGGTGGTCTTTCCCGCGCCGCTGGGGGCGGAGACCACGAAGATCTTTCCGGGCCCGTTCGTCCGGCTCATGTATCCTCCCCTTCGGGACGATCCCCGCCCTTGTCCTTCAGGGCCCCGAACCGCTGGGCCACGGTGTCGGACTGGATGGCGGAAAGGATGATCTGGTTGGAGTCCAGCACGATGACGGACCGGGTCTTGCGGCCGCAGGTGGCGTCCACCAGGCGGTGCTCGGCCCGGGCGTCGTCCCTCAGTCTCCGGATGGGAGCGCTGTTGGGGTTCACGATGGCCGCGACCCGCCGGGCCGGCACCCAGTTGCCGAACCCCACGTTCAGCATCTGATCCTGACGCTCGGAACCAGCCGCCTTTTTCCTGGGCGCGCGCTTTTCCATCCATTCCCCGTTCGGCAGGGCCAACCGCCCCGCTGCAAATGTCGATGGCCCGCCTTGTCGTCCTTGTCCGAAACAGCCAACGCGCCGTCCCCCCCTTTGAAAAAGGGGGGCCAGGGGGGATTTTTTTGCTTCTTCCAGATGTTGGGCGCCTGGAGGCAAACGACCGGCATTTCCTTCCGGTTCACGCCCTTTTCGGGCCTGGGCCGGGCTTCCGGCGGATTTGCCGGAAAAGGAAATAAACGGGACAAAGAAATCCCCCCTGCCCCCCTTTTTC
>JAHJUF010000376.1 GCA_018829095.1 Pseudomonadota bacterium
AGAAGAGGATGATGTCCGGGTTGGTATAGCTGCCCCGCCCCACCTTGCAGCGGCCGTCCCGGAAGGACACGAAAGCCTTGGGTCCGTTCCGCACCACGAACTGGATGGAGATCTTCCAGTTTTTCGCGGCCTGGGCGGATTCCGGGTCCAGGGCCACAAGATCCTCGAGGTTCTGGAGCACCGCGTAGGCGTTCAGGTTGGCCATGACCAGTTCACGATCCATGGGGTTCTCCTTGCAGAAGGTGGGGCAATGCCGGATTTTTGCTGGTAGCTGTAAGGCTATAGAAGACCACAACGGGTCTTGTCAAGAAACAAAGGCGAATATTCTGTCATTCAGGCGGGTTGGCAGGAGGTCAAACCTGGACCTCGATCCGGGCGATATCCTCGGGCAGGTCCACCTCCGGGGAGTCGTGCTGGGTGATCTTCACCCGGATGGCCAGGCCGTGCTCCAGGGCCCGGAGCTGTTCCAGCTTCTCCATGTCCTCCAGCCGCCCCTGGGGCAGGGCTGCGAAACGCTCCAGGAAATCCACGGAATAGGCGTACACGCCCAGATGCTTGTAATAGTCCACGGGCGTGCCCGGGTCCCGGACAAAGGGGATGGTGGCCCGGGAAAAGTACAGGGCGAATCCGTTTTCGTCGAACACGGTCTTCACGTCCTTGGGGTCCGTGATCTCCCGGGGGTCCTTGATCTTGAAAACCAGGGTGCTCATGGCCCGGCGGGCCAGTTCCGGATCGGCCAGGAGCGGTTCGGTCACCTCGTCCATGCAGTCCGGGTGGATCAGGGGCTGGTCGCCCTGGACGTTCACCACGATGTCGCTGCCCACAAGTGAGAGAGCCCGGGCCGCCGCGTGGACCCGGTCCGTGCCGGACCGCAGTGACGTGTCGGTCATGACGCATTTTCCGCCAAAGGATTCCACGGCAAGGCGGATGCGGTCGTCGTCCGTGGCCACGCACACGTCCGTGACGCTCCCCGCCAGGCCGCATTGCTCCACCACCCTCTGGATCATGGCTTTCCCCCGGATTTGGGCCAGGGGTTTCCCCGGAAACCGGGTGGAACCGTACCGGGAGGGGATGATGACCACCACGCGCATGAAGGCTCCTCTATGGAGAGGCGTTTGCGGGGGGAAACTTTTTTTGGGAAAAAAGTTTCCCCCCGCGCGCCCCTTGAAAAAACTTGCGTTATGACCTGGCGCCGCCGCGAGCCTTGCCGGGCCGGCGATTTTCGCACGGCACGCCCGTGGAGCAGAGGCCGCAGCCGTAGATGAAGATGTGGTACCCGCGGTTCACATACAGGGTCGAGCTGGCCACCCTGCGATAGCATGCCTCCTTGTCGTGGCCTTTTTCGGTTACGGCGTTCACCGGGCATCGGGCCGCGCAGCGAAGGCATTTTTTGCCCTGGTGATGGAGGCAGTCCGCGTGGATGTCCTGGCTCCGTTTCCTGTTGGGCGAAAGGGGCCGCGCGACGACGAAGGACCCGCAGCGCATGGCGCATCCCTTTTCCGTGATGAGGAAGTCCTGCATGCCGAAGGTGCCGAGCCCGGCGGCCCAGGCCATGTGTCGGTGGGACCAGGGCGATGCCCAGCCCACCCTGGGGTAGCGTTTCTTGTTGAACATCGGGGTCACGTCGGGCGCGACGGCGAGCACGCCGTTTCCCATCAGCAGGGTGACGATCTCCCTCACCATGGTCTGGGAAAAGAGTTCGCCGAGGAGCCGGGTCTGGGCCCAGCGTTCCGAAAGCCACTCCGTTTGCCTGGCGTTGTCGCTGCGCGTGTTTTCCGTGAGGGGCAGGATGAAGGAAACCACGCCCGTCTCGCTTGCCGGGGGGGCGGGAACGCGGTTTCGTTTCGCCTGCCAGGCAAGGATTTCGGCCGGGGTGAAATGATGAGGACCGATGATCTCCTTGAATCGCTCGAAGATGGGGTCGTCTCCGCGAAGGAATCCCACCAGCGGATCCTCGAAAATCCGCTCGCCGGAAAGCGGGCCTTCCATGGTGCTTTTCGGATGGGTCCGGACTTTTTCGGTCAGGAGTTGCGTGAAGAATTCCTCGTCAAAGCGCTCCGGGTCCATGGCCGAACCCATGGCCGAACCCATGGCCAGCCTGGGCTGGGCCGGGAAAAAAAGGCCGCGCATCTCCCCCAGGGAACTCTTCATTCCCCGCAGATCCGTAAGAAGGGAAAGCCGCCGGTATCCCCGGCGGTCATAAAGGATCTTGTTCCTGATGCTTTTCAGCACGGCCAATTCTTTCTTGGTTTAGGGAATGGTCCGGTTTCGCGCGCGGGTTCATCCCGTGTTCGCCCGGCTGCACCCTCAAACCTGAAACCTGATTTTCCCTCGTCCTCGCAATCCGTACAATCCGTGTACTCATTGGACTTATTACCAATGCGCCCGAAACCACCGGGCGCATTCCTCCACTTCATCCGCCCGAATGCCGGAGGTGTACCCCATGGATTCCAGTCGGCGCACCACGGCGGCGGTATCCAGGTTCCCCGGCGCAAGGGGCAGAAACGGGCAGCCGCCCAGGCCTCCGAAGGAGGCGTCGTACCGCGTGACGCCCGCCGCGAGCCCTGCCATGAAGTTGTCCATGCCCCGTCCCCGGGAATCGTGGAAGTGCAGGAGCAGCCGGTCCGGCTCCCATGCCGGGACCACGGCCTCCACCACCCGCGCCACGGCGTCCGGATCGGCCAGTGCCGCCGTGTCGGCCAGCACCAGGATTTTTGCCTCTGTGTCCGCCAACTGTTTGGCGATTTCCCCCACCGCCCGGGGGGATACGTCGCCGGGGGCCTTGTGGCCAAAGGCGCACTGGAGGCTCGCCCAAAACACCACCCCCGCCTTGCGCGCCAGTCCCGCCATACGGTCCATCTCGATGAGCCCCTGGGCCTTGTCCATGCCCGCGTTGGCAAGGCCGTGCTCGCCGGAGGCCGACACGCTGGCCTCCACGAGACAAACCCCGGCCTCCACGGCCCGGCCCATGCCCGTCGAGTTCAGCACCAGGGCGCTATAAGCCACCCCCGGCGTTTCCGGCAGCCTGGCGAAGAGAGAGGCCGCGTCCGCCATCTGGGGGACTTTTTTCGGGTTCACGAAGCTCGCGGCCTGGACGTGGGAGCACCCGGCCCGGCCCAGCCGGGCGATAACCTGGACCTTGACGTCCGTGGGCACCACCCGGTCCAGGGACTGGAACCCATCCCTGGGCCCCACCTCCCGGATGATGACTTTCCTCAAGGCCTGCGAGCTTTCGGAGGCGGTTGGAATGGCGCGTGTTCCTCTTCTCCCCCCTTTTTCAAAGGGGGACAGGGGGATTTATCGAAAATGTCGCATGGTCGGGAGAAATCTCCCCTACCCCCCTTTTTTCAAAGGGGGGAACCCATTCCGGGACTTTCCCTCAGGGGCCGCCCGTTGCGTATGGCCAGCCTATTTCGTGATTGGCTTAAGCATAACAAACGGAAATCGTAAGTTTTTTGAAGAGGGGTGCGGGGGGGAGACTTTTTTTGGGAAAAAAAGTCTCCCCCCCGCCACAGCCCTTCCCCCCGTCAGTGGATCACGAGGCCCTTGCCGCGTTTTTTGGCCTGTTCCAGTTCCTCGCCGGAGATGACGGAGTTGGTTTCGATGGTCACCTCCACGGAGCGGTTTTCCACGGCCTCCTTGGCCAGGATGGTGAGGCGTCCCTCGTTGTTCAGGGAAAAGCTGATTTCCACCGGCGACTGGTCGGGGAGGCCGTAGGGCAGGTGGAGGACCGCCGTGCCGATCTCCACGGCGTTCTCCAGGTTCACCCGCTCTTCGCTCGTTTCGCATTCGGCGATGCGCACGTCCACCCGGTCCTGGTTTTCCGCCTGGGTATAGAAGGTGTCGCTGATGGCGGTGGGCACGGCGGAGTTGCGCAGGACCATGTTGTAGACCTCCTCGCCCCCGTCCTCGGAGCCGATGACCACCCCGAAGCTCTTGGACGACACGTCCCGGATGGTGACCAGGGACCCCTTCATGTCGCCGTAGCCCATGTCAACGGCCATTTTGCGCATGGCGGCCCGGACCTTCTCGCTGTCGAAATCCATCCGGCCCGCCACTTCCTCGGAGGTCTTCCGGTTCTTCTCGGCCACCCGCTCGATGAGCCGGTTGTCCATGGCCAGTTTCCAGCCGTAGATGGCGGCGCCCCGGGCCACGGCTTTCTCCGGGTCGAACATCATGGGCCGCATGTTGAATTCTTTCAGGATGCGCTGGGCCACCTGGGGCATGCGGGTGGAGCCCCCCACCATGATGATCTCGTCCATCTTCTCGAAACCCTTTTTGCGGGCCTCCTCCAGGGTGCTTTGCACCAGGGACACGGTGCGGGCCAGGAGGTCCTCGGTGAGGGTCTCGAAGGTGGCTTCGTCCAGGGTGATCTCCGCCTGGTTTCCGTTGCAGGACACGGGGATGGTGACGCGGTTCTCCCTGGAAAGGGCCATTTTTGCTTCTTCGGCCGCCAGCTGGAGGGACTGCCAGGTGTGGGGGTCCTCCAGGGGGTCGTCCGAAGTGCTGGTCTGCTCCTGGAAACGCTCCACCAGAAAGGCCACGATGCGGTCGTCCCAGTCCTTGCCTCCCAGGTTGTGGTCCCCGCCCGTGCAGATGACCCGGATGGCCTCCTCGCTCACGTCGATCGTGGTGATGTCGAAGGTGCCGCCCCCCAGGTCGTAGACCAGGACCACCCGGCCTTCCTTGGCCTCGGTGCTGCCGTAGGCGATGGCCGCGGCCGTGGGCTCGTTGATGATCTGGCGCACGTTCAGCCCGGCGATTTCTCCGGCGATGCGGGTGGCCTCCCGCTCGTTGATGCCGAAGTAGGCCGGGCAGGTGATGACCACGTCCGTGACCGACTCTCCCAGGTGCCGCTCCGCGTCCCAGGCCAGTTTGCGCAGCACGAAGCTCGAAAGCTCCTCGGGGCGGTAGGTGACGTTGCCATGGTCGAAGAGGAAATCCGCCTCGCCCATGGACCGCTTGATGAAGCACACGACTTCGTGGGGCTTGAGCCGGGCCGAGAGCTTGGCCGAGCTTCCCACCCGGATCTTGTCCTCGTCAAAGAGGATCACCGAGGGGGTGGCCAGTTCCTCTTCCTGGTTGGGGACCACCACGGCCTTGCCTTCGTCGTCCACGTAGGCGATGGAGGAGTAGGTGGTTCCCAGGTCGATGCCGAAGACACGTTTCACTTTGCCCATCAAAAGGCCTCCCATGATCCGGTCCGGGCGGGGCCGGGGGGCTGGGGGAACTCCCCGCGCCGGGGCGGGGGGGGATAAGAACCACGGAAAGAAAACCGAAAGGTCGATCATTGTACTCCGGACCGCCCCTGGCGGCAACCCGTTTTGAGCCGGAGGCCTGGGCCGGTGCGCGGCGGAACGGGCTCAGGTTGCCAGGGGCCCGGGCCCGTGGTACATCCCCGGACGTTTCTTCCGGCGCTCCCTTTTCCCTTTCCGGCGGGCCCATGAGGACCTCTTCTTCCCGGGTGTTCTACGGCTGGTACGTGGTGCTGGTGGCCTTTGCCGGGAACTTCCTGGCCACGGGCACCCATTTCTACGTGTTCAACGCCTTCATGGAGCCCCTGGAACTTACGCGGGGATTTTCCCGGGCCCAGGTCAACCTGGGGCTCGCCCTGGGGGGCGTGGTGGGGCTGTTCGCCCAGCTCGCCCACGGGTCGGCGGTCATGCGCCTGGGTCCCCGGAAGTACATGACCGCCGGGGCGCTCTGCTCGGCCGTGGTCTTCGCGGCCCTGGGGCGGGTTTCCTCCATCCACGCGTTCTACGGCCTGTACATCCTCCTCTTCGTCACCAACGGCGCGTTCTGCGGCATCGTGGCCAACACGGCGGTGAACAACTGGTTCGTGCGGAAAAGGGGCCGCGCCATGGGGGCCTCGGTGGTGGGCATATCCCTGGCCGGGGTTGTGATGCCCTACGCGGCGCTTGCCCTGTACCGGTCCCTGGGGCTGGCCAATGCCTTCCTGGTTCTGGGGCTCTGCATGGGGGCCCTGGCCCCCCTGGCCTGGCTCATGGTGCGGGACCGGCCCGAGGGCATGGGGCTCCTCCCGGACGGCGGCCCCCCGGGCCCGGAAAACAACGGGGAGGGCGAATCCACGGCCGTGGCCAGGCCCGATGAAGCCCTCTGGCCCATGGCCCGGGTGGTGAGGACCGGGGCCTTCTGGCGGGTGGGGATCGCCTACGCCGCTTCCATGGCCGGAGTGGTGGGGGTCATGAGCCAGATGGCCCCCCGGTTCATGGACCAGGGGCTTTCCCCCAGGATGTCCATGGCGCTTCTGGGCGTTTCCGCCATGGCCGGAGCCCTGGCCAAGTACGGCTGGGGGGCGCTTTGCGACGCGTTCGGGTGCCGGCGGGTGGTCGGCCTTCTTTTCCTTATGAACTCCCTGGGCCTGGCCGCGGGGCTGGTGGCCATCGGGCCGGCCGGGGCCCTGGTGTTCGCCCTGGTCTACGGCGTGGCCATGGGCGGGGTTCTGGGCACGCTCCCCATCATGGTGGCCGACCT
>JAHJUF010000377.1 GCA_018829095.1 Pseudomonadota bacterium
GCCAGGACGAGACCCCATCCCCGGAAACGACCGCCCCGCCGCTGAAATACGTAGTGGAGAGCCTGCTCTTCGCGGCTGGGGAGCCTGTGGGCGAGGACCAGCTTCTGGAAGTGGTCCCCGGGGCCTCGGCCGAGGATGTGCGCCTGGCCCTGGCCGAAATCCGGGACGAGTACGAGGCCCGGGGAGGCGGTTTTTTCCTCGAGGAGGTGGCCGGGGGCTTTCAACTCCGCACCCGCCCCGAGTTCGCCCCCTACATCCGCAAGCTCTCCCAGGGCCAGCCCGCACGCCTGTCCCGGGCCGCCCTGGAGACCCTGGCCATCGTGGCCTACCGCCAGCCCGTCATGCGGGCCGAAATCGAACACGTCCGGGGCGTGGACTCGGGCGGGGTCCTGCGTATGCTCCTGGAGAAGGACCTCCTCCGGGTCCTGGGCAAAAAGGATCTCCCGGGCCGGCCCCTGGTGTACGCCACCAGCAAACGATTCCTGGAGGTCTTCGGATTGAAGGACCTCTCCGAACTGCCCAGCCTCCGGGACATGGAGGAACTGGGCGTCCCGCCCCCGGCCCCGGAGCCCGAACCCGAAGACGGCCAGCAGGCTCTGCCTTTCTCCGACCTGGAAGCCCCGCCCGGCCCGGACGGGGAGGATGGGGGCCAGGAGGAAACCGAATCCCCGCTCCTGCCGGACCAGGATGGGGAAGACCCGGAGAATGGGTTGGATGGCGAGGCCCCCGGCCATGACGAACCGGAGCACCCAGGCGGACAGATGGGGGACAGCCGCGGCAAAGAGGGCTAACTCCAAGTTGCATTCATTCGAGTAAATTGGCGAGACGGTTTTCCGCCAGACCCAAAAAACACTTGACGAAACGCCCCTTTGACGGGTAATGAACCCCCCAAGCTCGGCCATTCGGCCAGCCATCCCGGGCGATTAACTCAGCGGGAGAGTGCTACCTTCACACGGTAGAAGTCGCAGGTTCAAATCCTGCATCGCCCACCAATAAAATCAAGGGGTTCCGGGTTTTCCCGGAGCCCTTTTTTTGTCTTGGTCACTACTATGGTCACTACTTTGCAGATGGTCACTCAGGCGGGCCACCGCGGATTGGGCGTCGTCCAGGTCCACGGTGTTGTAGCGGTCAAACATGGCGCGGGTCTTGTGGCCGGTGATTTTCATGATGACGGACTCCGGAACGCCAGCCCGGCGGAGGTTGGTGTTGAAAGTGTGCCGCAGGTCGTGAAACGTGAACCCACCGGCGGCTTTCCGGCCGAACGGAACCCCGGCCCTATCGGCAGCCGTTGCCAAGGAACGGCGCAGGGTTTTCAGGGGGACACCGCGGTAAAGAAAAACTGCATCCACGTTAATGGAGCGTGGAAGACCGGAAAAAATCCGGTGTAGCTCCGGGCAAATGGGGACCTCCCGGGCCTTGCCGGTTTTTGTCTGGTCCGCCGCCAGACGGATCACCCGGGCGGCCATGTCCACATGGGACCAGGTCAGGGAAAAAATCTCACCCCGCCGCATACCGGTATAATAGGCCGTGGCCACCGGTGGGCGGGCGTGAACGGGCAAGACTCGCAGGATGGCCAAAAATTGTTGATGGGTGATCACCTGGTCCCGGGCGTTGGCGTTGCTGGAGGATAGCATCGGGGCCACGGACCGGAAAACCCGGACCACCTCACCATCAACCAGCCGGTTATCAAACGCCCGGTTTACCATGGTCCTGGCCACCTGGATCTCCTGGTCCACCGTGGCCGGCGCAATCCCGGCGGCCGCCCTGGCCTCCTGGTATCGTTCCAGGTCCTCCGGCCGCAAATCACCGGCACGTTTGTCCCCCAGGACCTCACAAAGGGCGCGGAGGTTGTAGCCTATCCGCCAGGCGCTTTTCAGAGTCCGGACCCTGGGCAGGTCCAAATACCACGCCGCAAGCTCCTTCACGGTTTTGTTGACCAGGGACAACTCCAGGACGTGGGGGGTTTCCCTCCGCTGGGCCAAACGCTTTCCCTCGGCCGCCCGGGCGTCATCCAGGGAAAGCCCGGCGGCCTCCCTGCGTTGGCGTTTACCAGGGCCTGGCAAGTAGTAGCTGATCCAATACCTGACCCGCTTGGCACGCTTGGCCCGCACAAGGTCTTCTCCGCATTTACAAATACGGTTTCTAAGAGATTGTTTTTTGTGACAAATCGGGCACTCGGCATAAATGGCCATGGGTGGCTCCGGCTATTGGATCGCGGGCAGGCCATCAACAAACCGCTCCAGGTCATTTTTGTCAAACAAAACCCGTTTGCCGATTCTCTTGGGTTTGACCGGGAAGGGATTCGTTGCCCGGGGTCCCAGCCGATTCCGCAGGGTTTTCTCCGGCAAACCCAAATAAACCGCCGTTTCCCGCACGTTCAGCAAGCGCTTTTCCATGATCTATCCCTCCGCGTTGAAAGGCATCACCACCGCCGTGTAGCCGGCCGGGTCCGCGTGGCGGACTAGGGCCGCGTTGTTTTTGTCGGGCATCTGAAAATAGGCCGGGCCTTCGCCAATAGGGGCCACCGCGGCCCGCAGGTATTCGGTGTCCAGGGCGGTTTCCACGGTCGGGCCGGTGTAGTCCACGGGCACCTCTTCCCGGGCCTCGCCCACCTGGGGGTTGGTCACGGACAGGGCAAGGCGGCCATGGGCCAGGCTCATGGACAGGCCGCGGCAATCCCGGTCATTGAACAGGCCCACCCGGCGCAAGGCCGCGGAAAGGGCCCGGGCGGACACCAGGAACCCGGGCGCCGGAGCCGGTAGGACTTGGCGGTAGTCCGGGAACTGGCCCTCCACGGTCCGGGAAACCAGGTACTCATCCCCCACCCGGCAAAACACGAAATGCCCGGACACCAAAAGCCGGGACGTGGCCGCGCCTTCCACCAGGTCCACGAACTCCGGCAGGGCCGCCTTTGGCAGGATGGCCGCCAGGGGGGCAACCTGGCCGGGAATTTCCGCCTCGGCCATGGCCAGCCGGTGGCCGTCCGTGTTCACCAGCCGGACCAGGGACCCCA
>JAHJUF010000378.1 GCA_018829095.1 Pseudomonadota bacterium
CGGCGGATGCGCAGCCGATCCCGGTTCTCATTGATCCAGGCCGCTGCCCGGTCCCATTGATGCAGCAACGCCTCGTGGGCCACATAGAGTACATCCCTTTCCGCGATCACCAGCCGGGCCGCCACCAGGGCCTCCACCAATTGGGCGGCCCCCTCTTCCCCGGCCGGGCACGCGGCTTCCCGGGACGCCCGGCGGCGCACCACGCCCCCCTCCCCTTCCTCCTCCACCCCTGCCAGGGCGTGGAGCACCCGGGGCAGGGCCCGGCGTGCGTCCTCCGGCAGGCCGTCCAGCACCTCTTCCGCCCTGCGACCCAGAGCCCCCTCCACACCCCCCATGGCCTCGTAGGCCGAAAAGGTCAGCCAACCTTCCGGGTTCCGGTGGGCGTACAGGTCCCGGAGGGCGTACTCCAGCAGGGGCAAGGCCTCGGGGTTTTTCGCCATGTGGTTCAGGATGCGCTGGTCCAGGCCCTCCCCGGCCTCGTTCTTCTCGAACACCACCCCGGCCATGGCCGCAGGCAGGGAAATGATGCGCTGGACATTGGCCGGCCCCGGGGGCAACAGGTCAAACTGGCCTTCCCCCTCCTTCATGCGCATGAGGGCCGGAGAGCTCTGGAGGTGCGCGTAAAAATCGCTCCGGGCCGTGGCCAGCACCTGGAACCGACCGGTTTGGGCCAGGGACTCCAGGGCTGCGAAAAAATTCTCCCGGTCCTGGGGGGAAAAGGCTCCGTGGGTGAAGGCCTCTTCAAGCTGGTCCACCACCAGAAGCGCCAGGGTCCTGGACCCGGCCTCCTTCTTGCCCTCCGAGGCCAGGGCACTCTTGATCCCCAGGCAGAAGGCCGCGTCCGGGTCCCGGGCCAGCACCCCGGCCAGATCGTCCTGGCCTCCGACATCACACAAAAGACCGGGAAGCGCCCGGGCCAGTGCTTTGGCCAGCCCCAGGCACAGGCCCTCGGGATTCTCGCCCGGTGTCCACACCGTGTGGACCCAATGGACATCTCCGCCCCCCTCCGGGGCCAGGAGCAGGGGGATCACCCCGGCCCGGGCCAGGGACGACTTGCCCGATCCGCTGGAACCCAGGAGGAGCACGAAAGCGCAGCCCCGGTCCGCTTGGCGCTGGAGCCGGGCCTGGATCTCGCAGGCCTCCTCCTCCCGGCCGAAAAAGATGGGCGCATGGTCCACGTCAAAAAATTCAAGGCCCCGATAGGGCTCCCCGATCCAGGTACCCGCCGCCCCGGCCGCCCCAGGCGCCATCTCATGGAGCAGGGCCCGGAGGTGGGCAGTGAGGCGGCTGGCGAAGTCCGTGGGGCGGTTGTACAGATGGAAGGCCCGGATGTTGGTCCCGCTGTCCTGATCGTGAAACGTTTCCCGAATGAACTCCCCGGCCAGCCTGCGCTGGCGCACCATCTCCTCTAGGGCGTCCCCGGGGCAGTCCTGGAGCCGCGTCTTGAAGCCCGTCTCGTCGTCCCGCACGTAGGCGAGGATATAAGGGCGTTCGCAGCCGGAAGCCTCCCGGGCGAGAAGCATGAGGTCGAACTCCCGCTCCGTGCCCGACCGGTACGGCTCGCCATCGGCCTTTTGCACCAAGGCCCCCAGGGGCGAACCCAGGCGGGACCAGAGGATGAAAACCGCGATGTCCACGCCGTGCTCACTCGAGAGCACCAAGTCGATGCCCTGCTGGAAGCTCATGTCCGCCATGAGGGGCAGGTCTTCCCAAAGCACGGGCAACAGACGCACCCGCCCAGCCATCTCCTTTTCCAGCCGGGCGACGACCTGCCGGGCCCGGTCCCTCTCCAGAGCCACATCCCCGGGGGAGGAGATGAAGACCCGGAAAACTCGGGTGGACTCGTCCAGGCGTCTCATGATGCATTCCTTTCCCAAAAAACCCGGACCTCCCCACGGCCCCCGCCCGGACACCAGGCAGAGACACCGCCAAAAAATCGGCCCGAGAAGCGCAAGAGGAATCGACATCATCCTACACCAGGCCGTAACGGGAATCCAGGTGAATTCCATGCCATTCCCCAGGGCATCCCCGAGCGTCCCCAGGCCCGGTCCAGGGAAAAGCAGGGCTTTCTTCAGCGGATCAAATCCTGTACCCTGTTCCTTCGCCCGGACTCCGTCCCGGCCACGCCGGGGCTGCGGGGGACCCCGCCCCGGGGATGCGGGCGCGCAGAGGATCTTCCCCATGAAAAAATACAAGCCCAAGCCCATGGACAGCCGGGGGGCGGAGCTCCCTCCCTCCCTATCCGGCCTTTTGGAAGCCCTGGCCAAAAACGCCCACGACACCTGGGCCCTGGAGCGTATCCGCCAAGGCTGGGTCTGGGGGCCCGGGCGGAACGACGAAACCAAAACCCACCCCTGCCTGGTGGAATACGAGGACCTGCCCGATTCGGAAAAGGAATTCGACCGCAGCATGGCCTCCCAGACCCTCCGGGCCATCCTGGGCCTGGGGTACGAGATCCAAGAGCCCGAAATCGTGCGGGCGGGCGGCGAATGCGAATCCCCGGACAGATTCCTGGAATGGCTCAACGGACCGGAGCCCCCCAAGGCCGAGGAACTCATCGCGTTGTGGACCACCCGTGGGGCCGAAGCCCTGGGAACCTCCCCCCGGGTCTTTTTCGAGTTTGGAAAGCGCCTGGTGAAGTCGGGCGAAAACCTCGTGGCCTTTGACGTCCTTTCCGAGGGCCTGCGCCTGTTCGGCCGGGTTCCCCACGTGGACCTGGTGCCCGGGGACCTGCGCCCCCTGTACCTGGCCCTGCGCCAGCAGCAGGCCCTGGCCCTGGCCGAGTGCGGCGCGGCGGAAAAGGCGGGGGAGAGCCTCCGGGAACTGGCGGACCAGGGCGTCCGGGACGGCGAAACCCTGGGCATCCTTGCCCGGACGTACAAGGACGTGGCCCTGCGGTCTAAAAAACCGGCCGTACGGACCCAAAACTTCCGCCTCGCCCTGGAAATCTACCGGGACGCCTTTCACCGCGCCCGGGAGTCGGGCCGCATGGAAGACGCCTATTACAACGGGATCAACGCCGCCACCCTAAGCCTGCTCACGGGCCGGGGGAAACAGGCCCGGGAAATCGCCGCCACGGTCCGGGACCTCTGCCTGGGCCTGCTCGAAAGCCAGGGAGCCTCCGCCTGGCTTTCAGCCAGCCTGGGGGAGGCCCTCCTTGTCCTGGGAGACCCGGACCGGGCCGGGGAATGGTACGCCCGGGCGGTCCGGGAATCCGGCGGGGCCTGGCGGGAGGTGAGCTCCATGCGGCGGCAGGCGTCCCTGATCCTGAAAGCCCGGGACATGGAGGACGCCTGCCTGAAAGCCTTGCTGCCCCTGCCGGAGGTGGTGGTGTTCTCCGGGCTTCTGGCCGATGGCCCGGGGGAAACGGAACCCCGGTTCGATGCAAGCGGGGATACGGCCCTGCGCCGGGCCATGGCCGAAAAGCTCAAAAGCTTAAACGCCGGGATATCCTTTTCCTCGGCCGCCTGCGGCGCGGACATCCTGTTCCTGGAGGAAATGATCGCGCGCAAGGGGGAGGTGAACATCGTGCTCCCCTTTGAACGGGAGCACTTCATCCGGGAGAGCGTGGCCATTGCCCGGGACCCGGGCTGGGTGGAGCGGTTTGAAAACTGCCTGGAAAAGGCGGCCCGGGTGGTGGTGGCCGGCCAGTACAACCCCCTGCTCCAGAAGCAGGATTTCCGGTTCGCGGATCTCTACCTGTACGGCGCGGCTCTGGCCCGGGCACGGCGGCTGGGCACGGGGCTTTCCGCCCTGGCGGTGTGGGACGGCGTGGACAAGGGAAACCCCGCTGGAACAGCCTCGGCCGTGGGGCACTGGCTGGACATGGGCCAGGCCGCCCATTGCCTTTCCCCCCGAGGCGAGGATCTGGGTCCGGCGGACGGGATGGGGAGGCGCCGCCGCATAGCCTCGGGCCAATCCATGCGCGCCTTTGGCCGCCAGGTGCGGCACTACACCCACCAGGCCATGATGTTCGCCGACGTGAAGGGATACAGCGGCCTGGACGAGGAGCAGTTCGTCCGGTTCTCCGTGCATTTTCCCGGCCTGGTGGCCCGCCTCTGCGCCCGGTACGAAAAGAGCCTGGTGTTCAAAAGGACGGCCGGGGACGGGCTGTTCTTCGTGTTTTCGGACGTGGGGGACGCGGCCCGCCTGGCCCTGGACCTGGGCCGGGCCATGGCCGGGAGGGACTGGAGCCGGCACGGCCTTCCCCGAACGCTTCCCATCCGCATCTCCCTGGACGCGGGCTCCTGTTGCTCCTACCGGGACCACGTGACCGGCCAGCGGGACTTCTGCGGGGCCTCGGTGGTCCGGGCCGCCCGCATCGAGCCCATCACGCCCCCAGGCCTCGTGTATGCCTCGGAAGCCTACATGGCCCTGGCCCGGGCCCTGGGGGTCCGGGGGGTGCGCTTCGAGTACGCGGGCACCGTGGCTTTGCCCAAGGGCTACGGCACCATCCCCGTGTACCACGTGAAAAAAGGTTGAACCGGCCGGGGAAATATCCTTGGACGCAGGAGGGAAAACAGGGATGGGAGGGGCCTAACGGGTGTATTCCAGGTAACAATCCACCGTGCCATCGGACAGGTACTCGAACCTCGCCGTGATCCCCGACACCTCCAGGAAGTCCAGAACGGCGTCCTTGACCTCCGAGTCCCAGGGGGGTTCCATGACAAAATCCCGCACCACCATCTCCATATCCTTATAACGGATTTTTATGACATCCTCCTGGGTCACGAAATCCTCCACCAGCGTCCGCCGGGTGAGGGAAAGCCCAAAGAGTTCGCCTCCTGTTTCCGATCGGATGGAGTCGGAGGCCGCCATGTACTGTTCCACAAGGCTGGTGGAGGAAATTCCCACGCCGGAACCCTGGCATTGGCGGAAAAAAGGCTGAAACGGCTTGTACATGGAGGATGAAAGGTCATAGCGGCCCGGCTCCGTGGTGAGGTACTGCTGGCCGGCTCCCTTTTCCAGGAAATTCGCCAGAGCATCGGAGAGGGCGGCCAACTGGGCGGAAAGAATGGCACCGTCCCGGTCTGCGAAGGATCCGTCCTCCTTGTAGGTGTCCTCGTGGGGAGCGCCGATGCCCACGGCGATTTCCAGGGTTTCCATGGAATGAAAACCCTGTGGCAGTTCCCAGCTTGGGTTTTCCAGCACCACCATGACCCTGACCCGGGAAAGGAGCCCGTACTTTTCCTCCAGGTCCCGGAGCCTTTGGGCGTCAAAGGCGCTTACCACAACATCGCTCGATCCCGCCCCCTCAGCAGCCAGGGCCTTCACCACCAGGGGAGACGCCCCCACCCGGGAGTTGGTCATGGCTGCGGTCAAATCCTTGGAATACCCGCACATACCTTGTTGGATGGCGTGCCACCGGTCCACGACCCGGGCGCCATACACCTCGTTGCCCTCCTCGTCCAGGATGCGGGGCGCCATGGCGGGCCGCAAGGGAATTCCCCGGGCGTCGATGACAATCCCCGTGGCCTTGAGCCTTGCCCCCGTGTAGGCGAAACCGCACCGGGGCGCAGCCGCCAAAGCCACCAGAAAAACCGCCAGCAGGACCGGCCCCAGGGTGGTTCCGTGGAATCTTCCCGTACGTTTCATGGTTTCATCCCGCCTCGGACTGGGTGATCTTGGACCCAGGGTGCCATCCCCGCCAGGGTTTCATAAAGGGGAACCAGTTCCTTCCCTCCGTCCGGCCTCCAGGACAAGCTTCCCCGGCGGGCCGCCTCCAGCCGCTCCCGGGCAATCCCTGCCGGATCCCGGGGCACGGGGCGGCCCTGATCGTCCAGGGCAAACGACATCCCGATCCGGGCGTGGAGGTCCAATAAGGCCAAAAGAGACTCCTGATCCCGGGCGGCCACAGCGGTGATCAGGATGTCCCGGTCCTCCCCCCCGGAAACCAGGTAGCGGCCGTCCCTGGTGAAGGCCAGGGCGTTGACCGCCGCGCCGTGGAGAACGAAACGCCCCAGGGACTTGCCGGAATCCGCGTTCCACAGGCCCACGCTCCCGTCCTGAGCGCCGGTGGCCACCAGGCTGTCGGCCGGGCTCCAGGCCAGGGCCAGGATGGCAGCGTCATGGGCCTGAAGATCCTTCCCGGGCTTTTCATCCCCCATGGTC
>JAHJUF010000379.1 GCA_018829095.1 Pseudomonadota bacterium
ACCGTGCCCTGGTCCAGGTTCACCTGGTTGGCTGAACCGTCCGTAAGGGCCAGCTGCCACACCCCCCGCTCCGGGTCGGAGAGGAGCCGCCCCCGGCGGGCCGACACGGTCAGGACCGCTCCGGGCTGGCGGCGGTCCTCGATGAACACGTGCTTTAAGACCTTGTTCTTCTCGTCCAGTTCGTTGACGTAGAGGACCACGTTTTTGAAGGTGTCGTTGAAGGTGCGTTCCGAAAGCCCCACCTCGATATTCTTGCGGGCCACGTTCATCACCAGGTCCGTCATGGCCGTGCGGCCCCAGGGCAGGCCGTACACGGCCATGAACCCGGTGGCTGCCGACGCCAAAAGGCAAAAAGCCATAACCGGGACCAGGAGCCGCCACAGGCTGCACCCTCCGGCCTTCAACGCCGTGATCTCCGAATCGGCGCTCATGCGCAGCACGGTGAGCAGCACCGCCAGGAGGCAGGCCATGGGAAACACAAAGGTGAAGAGGTACGGGAGGGTGAAAAGGAGGAGCCAGAGCACCGGGGACAGGCCCACCCGGTAGTTCACCACCAGGTCCGTGAGATCCAGGATCCGGGTCATGAGGAACACTGCGGACAGGACCAGGATGGTCAGGCAGAAGGGCCCGAACAGTTGGAAGAATACATAGCGGTCCAGGATGGCGATTTTCGCCCTGGGCAAGGGCATGACCTCCTCGGCCTTGGTTCGGCAGGCTGTTGACGGTTCCGAAAGGGGCGGTTCCGGGCCCGGAACCACCCGGGCTCCCTGTTTCCCGGCGGCCATTCAGTATCCCCCATTCCCCGGGCGAATGCAAACCCCGGGAACCGGCCCGCCCCCGGGAAAGGGCCTTTGGCGAGGAAAATGGGTTTGATTTTTCCCGAACCGGAAACTGATGATTGTTCTTGATTAGAGAACCGCCATCGGGTACACTTTCCGGCAATACTAATAGGGAAATAGGGGGACTACCCCGTTGAAAAGCTATAACCAGATGGACTCACAAGGAATACCCCACCCTATAATCGGGCGAAGGAGGGCTTTTTCATGAAACGGCTTATTGCGGGAATCGGAATTCTTTGCGCCGTGGCGCTTCTGCTGCCATCGGCGGGATACGCGGCCACGGCCCAGGACGTGACCGACGCTATCGCTGGCGGCCAACAGTGGCTCCGGGACCACCAGAACGTGGATGGCTCGTGGCAGGACAGCCGGAACTCCAGCGCCAGGTTGGCCACCACGTCGTTCGCCGTGGCCGCCCTCCTGGAGACCGGCGTGCCCCGCACGGACCAGGCCGTGATCGACGGCATGGACTACATCCTTCAGTTCGTCCAGCCTGACGGGGGCATCTACGTTCCCTCCCAATATGACACCAACTACGCCTGCGGATCCGCCATGGTAGCCCTGGGGTTGTACGCGGACTCCACGGCCCCTGACTACACGTTCACCAAGCCCATCCTACAGAACGCCATCGCCTTCACCGAAGCCCGCCAGATCACGGACACCCTGAACTTCTATTACGGAGGATGGGGTTATGAAGGCGAGCAGGATTGGGCGGACATGTCCAACACCCAGTTCGCGGTCATGGGCCTGTGGTACGCCTACCGGGCCATCGGCCAGAACGCGGCCGGCAAGGCATGGAACACCCATCTGCTGAAATACGTCCAGCGCTGCCACGGCTGGAGCGACCCGGCCAATGGCCAGAACTGGAACGACCTGGCCTGGGCCGCAGGCAGGAACACCCTGGGCACGGACGGCGCCTTCTCCTATTACCCCGGCACCTCCTTCTATCCCGGAGGCCCCCAGACCGCAGGCGGGCTGTGGTGCCTGGCCATGATCGGCGAGGACACCAACCCCATGGTGAACATCGCCGAGGCCTGGTTCAACGCCAACTACCGCTGGGACGCCACCCCGGGCTCCTACTACAGCGGCGGCTTGGGCGCTTACTACTACTTCGTGTTCGGCATGTCCAAGGCCCTGACCGCGGTGCTGGGCGACAACCCCCTGGGCGCCCATGACTGGGTCCAGGACCTCACCGACACCATGATCGACACCAAGATGATCTCCGGCGCGCCCGCCAATCCCGGTGACATCACCCCGGTGCACTGGACCGGAACCGGCAGCCTGGACGGAGGAGATGTGCTGGGCACCTCCTGGGTGCTCATGAGCCTGGGCTTTGCCGATCCCGCCGTGCAGGCCAAGGAGAAGATCCTGGCCGACGAGCCGGCATTCCCCTACCCCGTGCGGGGAAAGATCACCCTATCGGTCCAGTCCCCGGTCACCATCTCCAACGCGGGCCGGGTGAACGGCGAAGCCGGCCAGCACATCGACGTCACCCTGCCCGTGGGCGGCATGGACTTCCTCCTGAAGAACGTCACCAACCGGGTGGTCCTCACCATCGAGGTGCCGCCGGGCGCCATGAACCCGGCCAACCCCCACAGCTTCGTCAACGCCAACGGCAGCCTGAAGAAGGACATCAGCTGGTTCAAGCTCCAGGGCGGCCAGTGGAAGGGCATGCCCAACGTGCCCGTGACGGTGGACAAGGCCAACAACCGCATCATGGTCACCCTGACGGACAATGGGCCCGAGGACCGGGACCCGACCGTTGGCACCATCCTGGACCCGGGCGCCCCGGGCTTCGGAGCCGGCGGCGAGACCTACGAGACCGACGGCTTCCTGGACGAATGGGCCTGTTTCATCAGCACGGCCGCCAGCAAGTAGAGGAAAACCCCGTCCTCCGGGAGATCCCGGGGAGTGGATGAAAAGCGAAAAGGGGGAAGGCCCTTCCGGGTCTTCCCCCTTTTTTGCGGGGCCCGGCCTTCCGCCCCGGGTTCATGACTTGTTTTTCCGATCGACGTGTCAGTCCCCCCCCCCGGCGAATCGTTTCCAAAACCTGAAAGGAACCGCCCATGGAAATTCTGGACGACCTTATGGTCCGCGTCCTTTCCTGCCTCATGGAAAAATCCGTCACCACCCCGGACTATTACCCCATGACCCTGAATGCCCTCACCGCAGCCTGCAATCAGAAGTCCAACCGGAACCCGGTCATGGCCCTGGATGAAAAGGCCGTGGTCCGGGCCATGGACAGCCTCCGGGAAAAGCAGCTCGCCTGCCGGATTTTGAGCACCGAGTTCCGGGTCCCCAAGTACGAACACTGGTTCGACCGGACGTATTCCTTCACCCCGACCCAGAGCGCCCTGCTCTGCGAACTCATGCTCCGGGGGGCCCAGACCGCCGGGGAGCTGAGGTCCCGGGCCTCCCGCATGCAGCCCATGGACCTGGCCACGGTGGAACAGACCCTGACCGGCCTCATGGACCTGGAGGGCGGCCCGTTTGTTTGCCGCCTGGGCCGGGCGCCTGGCCAGAAGGAGCCCCGGTTCATGCACCTCTTCTCCGGCCCCCCGGACCCCGAGGCCCTGGTCCCGGCCCAGGCGGACGAAAAGGCTGTCCTGGCGGTCCGGGCCGAGGACGAACGCATCCTGGTCCTGGAGGAGGAACTGGAGGAGGTGGAACAGCAGCTCGCGGAGCTTTCCAGCCGCTTCGAGACGTTCAAGGCCCAGTTCGAATGATGCCGGGCCCGGCCCTGGGAAAAAGGGAAAAGCAAAAAAATCGTAAGCGTTCAGGGGGTAGTAGGCCCCTGATTTTGTGGCATCGCCCATCCATGAGC
>JAHJUF010000380.1 GCA_018829095.1 Pseudomonadota bacterium
GGGCACCCAGATGATCACCAAGGGCCACGACTACCCCCACATCACCCTGGTGGGAGTGGTCTGCGCAGACCAGTCCCTGGGGTTCCAGGACTACAAGGCCGCCGAGCGCACGTTCCAGATCCTGGCCCAGGTGGCGGGGCGCGCGGGCCGGGGGGACCGGCCGGGCCGGGTGGTGCTCCAGACCTTCAACCCGGAACATTTCTGCGTCCAGGCGGCCCGGAACCTGGACTACGAGGGCTTCTACGCCACGGAGACCGCCTTCCGCAAAAGCCTCGCTTATCCGCCCTATTCCCGCCTGGCCCAGGTGCGGGTTAGCGGGCCCCAGCTCACCCGCACCCGGGATCTTGCCGAGGACCTGGCCGAGGCTTTCCACGGCCTGCTGGACCGGGCTCCGGAAATCCGGGCTGCCGTGCGTATCCTGGGGCCTGTGGAATGCCCGCTGGCCCGCATCGGGGGCCAGTTCCGGTGGCAGATCCTGTTCAAGGGCCTGACTTATGCCCCCTTCCGGGAGTTCCTGGGCCAGACCGTCCGGGTCCTCCAGTCCAGGAGAACCGCCCCGGGATTTTCCGCCATCCTGGACGTGGACCCGGTGAACATGCTCTGATGGGGGAGCCAAAGCCCTTGTCAGAAAGAGGGTCCTTTTGGGACACGGCCCGGGCTGGATTCCCCCCTTTTTCAAAGGGGGGGACCCGTTTCAAAGGGAGGGGTCCCCCTGGGACGCTTTCCGCTTTAACAGGCTGTTAAAAAAACGCGATCTGCTGCGTTGCGCTTCATCCATCGTCACTGCGACGTACACTAAGTACGCCTCATTCCTCGGGATTCGCGCGCCTTGCAGCTCATCGTTTTTGAACAGGCTGATAACGCCGAAACGAAAATGCCTGGGCTCCGGCGGGCGGGAAACAGCGGGGCTTCCGGGGGATTGGGAGTTATGGAAATCGTGAAATCAGGGGTTTCGGCCTTTCCCGCCCGGCGGTGCGCCCATTGCGTCCGGGGGCGGTGCGTGCTGGCCATGCGCCGGGACCCGGAGTCCCACGAGGCCTGGAGGTGCCGGGTGGTTTCGGACTGGGACCGGGCTGTGGGGGAAGGCCAGGCCCGGGCCGATGCTTTCGGCCTTTCCCCCGAGGCGGAAGAACGGCTGTGCATCCGGGCCGTGGAGCGGGTCCCCGGCCCCGAGGCCTGCGAGGGTTTCTCCCCCGGCCCGGACCCCTTCCTGGGCTGCAACAACCTCTGGCAAGACACCTGCCTGCTCCGGCCCCCCCGCTGCCCGGGCCCCTGCCCGGATTTTCGGGAAGGGAAGGCCCCCGGAAAATAACGGGGCGGATGTTTCACGTTTTTGAAAAAATCCACGGATTGTCCGGGAGCCACCCGTAGGGCCTTTTGCCATTGCTCCTGAAAACCAGGGGGCCGTTTCAAGGTTCCTCGCCGGAATCGCCTGCCACAACAAACCCCGTCCCAAACCTTTTGCGCTTCGCGCCCTGGCAACGAGTTACCAGGGCTCCCCCCGGTTATTCCGCCTTTTCCACCCGCACGGGCACGCCGGAGAAGGCGGCGGTGCCGGTTATGTGGTCCAGGAAGCGGTTGTCGGTGATGTCGTTTACGCTGACTCCCGGGTTTTGGGCGGCCACGGACAGGTGGATGCCGGGGCGGGTGTGGCCCCAGCCGTGGGGCACGCACACCACCCCGGGCATGACGTCTTCGGTGAGGCGGACCGGCAGGGAGATTTCCCCCACCCGGGACCGCACCCTGATCGCGTCCCCGTCCCGGACGCCCAGGGGCGCGGCGTCTTCCGGGTTCAGCCAGGCGGTGCAGGCGTTTTTCTTCATCATTTTCGGGCTGTTGTGGAGCCAGGAATTGTTGGTGCGCACCTGGCGGCGGCTCACCAGGGTCATGGGGTATCTCCGGGGGAACCGGGTCATGCGTGAAAGCTCCCCGGCCACCACTCCCAGTTCCTCCACAAAGGGCTTCGGAGCCAGATGGATCTTCTTGTCCGGGGTGTAGAGCCGGTCCGGAAGGCGGTTGCCCTCCAGGGGGCCCAGGTCCAGGCCGTGGGGATGCTGCTTGATCTCCTCCATGGTGAGGCCCCCGGGCAGGATTCCCCGGCCCCGGGGGCCGAAGCGCACGGCCGCCGAAAGGACCGTCATGGGGCCGGCGATGGACAGGGCCGCGCCTGTCACGGGATTTTTCGCGCCCCGGCCGGCCAGGGCCCGGAGGATTTCCCAGTCGTAACGGGCGGTTGACGGTTTCTCGAACACGGCCGGGGAGTACCGCGCACCGGCCCGGATGCCCAGGAACTGGGACAACAGTTCGAACTGGTCATGCTCCAGGGGGCTGGCCGGGGGCAGGATCACGTGGGCGTGGCGGGTGGTCTCGTTGATGTACCAGTCCACCGCGCAGAAGAACTCCAGCTTGGGCAGGGCCCGCTCGACGGCCGGGCCGTTGGGCGCGGACAGGGCCGGGTTGCCGGTGATGGAGATGAGGCCCCGGATGCGCTCCTCGCCCGGGTTTTCGATCTCCTCGGCCAGGACCGCCACGGGGAGTTCCCCCGAGACCTCGGGCAGCCCCCGGACCCGGCTTTTCCACCGGCCGAAGGAGCCTTTCTCCCCCCCTGCGGTGGCCAGGGCCGCCATGTCCACCGCAGGCCGGGGAAACAGGAAGCCGCCTGGGCGGTCCATCTTGCCGGTCACGATGTTCAACGCCAGGATGAGCCAGGAGGTGAGGGTTCCGTGCTGCTGGACGCAGGAGCCCACCCGTCCGTAGCAGACCCCCGAGGACGCGGAGGCGAAATCCCCGGCCAGGCGGACGATCTCCCAGGCGGCCACCCCGCAGGCCCGGGACGCGGCGGCGGGGGTGAAGGGCTGTACAGCCACGGCCAGGCGGCCCATGCCCGAGCAGAAGGGCGAAAGGCGTCCCGGGTCGGCCAGGCCTTTTTCGAAGAGCACGTTTAACATGGCGGCCAGGAAGGCCACGTCCGTGCCCGGACGGATGAAGAGGTGCTCCCCGGCCAGGGCGGCGGTGCGGGTGCGGATGGGGTCCACCACCACCACCCGGCCGCCCCGGGCCCGGATCTCCTGGATGCGCCCCGCCGTGTTGGGGGAGGTCATGATGGAGCCGTTGGACACCGCCGGATTGGCCCCGATGACCAGGAAGAAGTCCGTGCGGTCCAGATCCGGCACCGGGAAAAGGAACTGGTGGCCCAGCATGCGCCACAGGACCGTCTGGAGGGGGATCTGGTCCGTGGTGGAGGCCGAGTAGCGGTTCTTCGTGTCCAGGGCCAGGTAGAGCAGAGGCGCGAAAAGGAGGAGCCCATGGTA
>JAHJUF010000381.1 GCA_018829095.1 Pseudomonadota bacterium
GCGGTCCTCATGTGGGACCACGCCTTGATGACCGCGTGGACCAGGGTGGCCAGAGGGATGGCGAAAAACAGACCCCAGAGGCCCCACCAGCCCCCAAAAATCAGGACCGCCACGATAATGGCCACAGGATGCAGGTTCACCACTTCGGACAACAGCAAGGGAACCAGGAGGTTGCCGTCCAGGGTCTGGAGCACCCCGTAGGCGACCATCACGTACATGAAATGAGAGGTCCACCCCCATTCCAGAAAGGCGATGACCGCCAAGGGAAAGGTCATGAAGGTGGCTCCGATATAGGGCACGATGACGGACAGGCCGACAAACAGGGACAGTAGCATGGCAAAGGGCACGTCCAGCCAGAGGAAGGTGAGGTAGGCCGCCCCCCACACGATGAGGATCTCCCATACCTTGCCCCGGACGTAGTTGCCCACCTGCTGGTTCGCCTCGTGCCAGACCTCCGTGGCCATATGCCGGTTCTCGGGAAGGAACTTCCTGAACCAGTCCATGATCTTGTCCTTGTCCTTGAGGAAGAAAAAGACCAGGAGAGGGACCAGGACCAGATAGATGGCCAGCGTGATGATGCCCCGCACCGACGCAATGGAGACGGAAAGAGCCTTCTGGGCCAGGGTGGTCATGGTGGCGTCCACCATTTCCAGCAACTGGCGGATCTGGCCCTCGGAAACAAAGTCCGGGTAACGGTCCGGCAGGGCCATGAGCCGCTTCTGGCCAGCGGCCACCATCCGAGGCAGTTCCTGGAGTAACTGGCCGATCTGGGCGGAGATGTTGGGGAGGAGCACCACGATGATGACCAAAAGAAAGGCAACGAAAAAAACGAATACCACGATCACCGAGGCCATGCGGGGCAATTTCAGGCGCCTCAGCCACTCCACCATGCCATCCAAAAGGAAGGCGATGACAATGGCGGCAATGACCGGGGCAAGGAGCTTTCCCAGAAGCAGGACCACCACCCCTCCGGCCGCCAGGAGGAGAAGAAGGATCACCACCTGGGGGTTGGAAAAATAGCGATGTGCCCATTCCCGGAAAATCTGGATCATGGTGTTGATCCTTCCAAACGGATATTAGCCCCTGGCCGCGCTCATAACCATGAAAAGGCCCTGGTCATGGAGGACCTGGAAACGGGAGAATTCATGGGGAAGAAGCATGCTTTCCAAGTCCCCGGGCGTGAAGGAACGGATGCCCATAATCCGGTCCAGGAAAAAAGCCCGGACTTGACCCGCTTTCCCGGGGCCTCTGCGCACGGCTGAAATGGTGAAGGTGCCCTTGGGAGCCAGGACCCGGGCCACTTCCCGGGTGACCTGCCGGGCGTCCGGGAAGAGGTGGAGGGCTCCTGTGCAGTTCACGCAGCCAAAGCTGGAATCGGCAAAGGGAAGCTCCATGGCATTGGCCCGGATGAACAGGATATTTTTCAGGTTCTCTTTTTCGGCGTTGGCCGCAGCCTGGCGCAGCATGGGAAAGGAGATGTCCAGGCCGATTACCCTGCCCCTGGAAAGCTTTCTGGCCATGGGCCGGGTATAGATGCCCGGGCCACAGGCCAGGTCCAGAAGATCGCCTTTTCCCTTGAGTCCAGCAGCCTTGAGGATGGCCTCGCATTCCTGGTCAAAGGAGATCTTCAGAAGAAAGGTGGCCACCGAGCTACGTCTCCACCATTTGCTTTCATAGATCCTCACCACCGGGGAGAACTCCATGAAAAACTGGGACACGCTCCGGTCGAACTTCACCCCGGGCAAAAGATCCACCACGCCGTCCTGAATGGAGAAGGACGCCCCACAGTCCTTGCAGTTCGATGTTTGCCCGGACGCGGACCCTTCCAGATGGCTGTTCTTGCAGTTTGGGCAGCGGAGCATGGAGTTCAGGGATTCAGGCATAGCGTCCTCGTTTTGGGTTCCATTCATCCTGGGGAAAGAAATATCCTTTTTTATCCGAAGGTTTCAAGCATTTTCCCAAGGGTTGCGGAAAGAGGCATGGCTGACAAGGAACAAAGGTAACGCTTCCGTACCATAATCGGGAAAAAGGGGTTCCTTTCGACTTCTGGCCTTCCATCTAAAAAAAGGGGAAGCCCGCCCCGGGCTTCCCCTTTTCTGCCAAAACCCCATGGGCTTCATTGCTTTTTCGTGTTCAGGATTTCCATGGTCCGTTCCACTTCCTCGGCCGTGACCTCCTGCCTCAACTTCTCCATGCTACGCATGACCTCAGCGAACCGCACGCCCTCGGCCGCGCTGATCCATTCCAACTGGAGGCGTTCGGGCCGGATGCCCAGCTTTTCCATCTTCTTCCAGACCCTGGCCACCCGTTTTTCGGTCCAGTGATTGGCATCAATGTAGTGGCAGTCACCGATATGGCATCCGCTCACCAGCACCACGGGAGCCCCTTTACGGAATCCCTCCCAAATGTGATCCTCGTCCACCCGGCCCGAGCACATGGTGCGTATCAGGCGGACGTTGGGCGGATACTGGAGCCGGGAAACCCCGGCGTAGTCTGCCCCGGCATAGGAGCACCAGTTGCAGGCAAAAGCCAAAACCTTTTCCCGGGGGTTTTCAGCCAAAAGGGCATCCACCTGGGACAGGATCTGTTCGTCCGTGAAATGATTCATCACGATGGCGCCAAAAGGGCACTCGGCGGCGCAGGTGCCGCATCCCGCGCAGGCGGCCGTGTTCACCATGGCCGGAATCTTCTTCTTCACATCCACGGTAATGGCATTGTAGGGGCAGACCTCGGCGCACTTGCCGCAGGCCTTGCAGTTCTCCTCGATGACCATGGAGGTGATAGGCTCTGCGGCGATCTCGCCCTTGTGCATGAGGCGGATGGCCCGGGCCGCGGCGGCCGACGCCTGGGTCACGCTTTCCTTGATATCCTTGGGGCTCTCGGCGCAGCCCGCAAAGAACACGCCCCGAGTGGCCGCATCCACGGGCTGGAGCTTGGGGTGAGCTTCCAGGTAGAACCCGTCCGGGGTGAGTTGGAGACCCAGCATTTCCTGGAGGCGCTGGGTCCCGGGGTCGGGCAGAAGGCCCACGGCCAGGACCAGCATGTCCAGTTCATGGGTTTCCAGCTTCCCGGCCATGGTGTTTTCCACGGACACGGAAAGGGAGCGGTCCCCGGTTTCCGAAACCGAGCCCGGCAAGCCCCGGATGTACTGCACTCCTAGGCGGCGGCTCCGGCGGTAGAGGTCCTCGAAACCTTTTCCAAAGGCCCGGATGTCGATGTAGAACACCTTCACATCCACGTCAGGATAGTGTTCCTTCAACATGAGGGTGCTTTTTATCGTGTTCATGCAGCAAATGTTGGAGCAGTACTCCTTGCCCTTGTGGGCCGAACGGGACCCCACGCACTGGATGAACCCCACGGATTTCGGATGCTTCCTGTCCGTGGGACGCAGAACCTCGCCCTGAGTGGGGCCTCCGGCGTTGATGAGCCGCTCGAACTCCAGGCTGGTGAGGACATTCTCGAAGCGGGTGTACCCGTATTCGTCGTGCTCCGTGGGGTCATAGGGGGACAGGCCCGTGGCCACAACAATGGACCCCACCTTCTCGTAGATCTCCTCATCGGACATGTGGAAGTTGATGCACTTCTTGTCGCAGGCGTCCACGCACTTGGCGCAGATGCTGGGGTTGTGGCCCAGGCATTCGTCCGCGTTGATCACGTAGGCCGAGGGCACGGCCTGGGGAAAAGGCGAATAGATGGCTTTTCGGGAAGACAGGCCCAGGTTGAATTCATCGGGCCGGACCACGGGGCAGGCTTTGGCGCATTCCCCGCAGGCCGTGCAGGCGGACTCGTCCACGTACCGGGCCTGCTTCAGGATGCGGGCCGTGAAGTCCCCCACTTGGCCCTTGACTTCCTTCACCTCGGAAAGCGTGTGCAGCTTGATTTTGGGATGCCGACCGGCATCCGTCATTTTGGGACCCAGGATTCAGATGCTGCAGTCCATGGTGGGGAAAGTTTTGTCCAATTGAGCCATGGTGCCGCCGATGGAGGGCTTGCGTTCCACCAGCACCACCTCGTAGCCGTTTTCCGCCAGATCCAGGGCGGCCTGGATCCCCGCCACGCCACCTCCGATGACCAGGGTGCGTTTGGTGAGAGGATGGACCTCCTCCACCAGGGGCCAGAGGAGCCGGGCCCGGGAGACGGACATCTTCACCAGATCCATGGCCTTTTCCGTGGCCGCATCGGGCTCGGACATATGGACCCAGGAGCACTGCTCCCTGAGATTGGCCATTTCAAGGAGAAAGGGGTTTAACCCCGCGGATTGGAGCATCTGCCGGAAGGTGGGCTCATGAAGCCGGGGCGAACAGGAGGCCACCACCACCCTTTCCAGGCCGTACTCCTCGATGAGGTCCTTGATCTCCTGTTGACCGGGCTCGGAACAGGCGTAGCCGATGTCCTTGGACACCACCACTCCGGGAAGGCCCAGGGCAGCCTCAGCCACCTTGGGGCAATCCACCACTTTTCCGATGTTGGCCCCGCAGTGGCACACGAAAACGCCGATCTTGGGGATGCTTTCCACGTCCTCGCCCGGGGACGAAGTTTTGGATTGAAGGCTCATTTTTCTATTCCCATTGGATGGTTTGCGAAAGGAGCGTGGCAAGATCCATCACTTCCATCTGGATATCCGGCCCCATGAAGGAGTCCCCCATGGCGCAGGTGAGGTGAATCTGGCATTTGGGGCAGGCCGTGACCAGGACGTCGCTCCCCGTCTCCCTGGCCTGGCGCAGCCTTTTCACCTGGAGGGCCTTGGAAAAGGCATCGCAGCCTATCCAGGCGCAGTTCCCGCAGCATATGGCACTTTTGCCCCGGTCGGGCATCTCGGTGAAGGCCTGGGGCCGGGCGCGGCCAAGGAGCTTCCGAGCTGCGTCCTCCCCCTGGGTCAGCCGGGACAGGCGGCAGGGGTCCTGGTAGGTAATTCGCCGGGGGAAATCCTTGAAACTCACCGCGCCCCGGTCGATCTCCCGCTCCAGAACCTCATGGAGATGGAGCACGGTGAACCGGGTCTCCACCCCCATGGCCGGGTAATCCACGGCCAGAGTGCGGTAGCCTTCCGGACAGGAGCAGATCACCTCCTCGACACCCCGGGCGTGGATGGCATCCACGTTCAGGCGGGCGAGCTTCAGAAAATTCTCCCGGTCGCCGCTCCACAGGAGATCATGTCCGCAGCACCGCTCATCGTCCATGATCTGGGGATGGATGTCGAAGAAGTTCAAAAGCTTAAGGCTGTCCGCCAGGATACCTGTGGTTTGAGTTTTCAGGTTGGTGCTGAAAAAAAGGTCGAAATACGGCGCGCATCCCCCGAAAAACAGGGTTTTGCTCTCCAGGTCGGTTTTGATGTCGCCTGGGAGCCAGTCCCAATGCCTGCCCTTCAATCCCGGGGAGGTCATGGTCCTGGACAGGGAGTGGAAGAAGCCGCCGTGGCTTTCCCGATTCCCGGAGGATCCCAGGGCTCCCCGCACATCCCTGATGAACTCGGGAAAATTCACCGCCGATGGGCACCTGTCCTGGCAAAGGCCGCAGGTGAGGCAGGACCATACCCCTTCGGTGAAGGCCTCGTCCGTGACGTCTCCCCGGATGAGGGCCGACGCGATGGCTCTGGGGGAAAAGGGTTTTCCTGAAAGGGTGAGGGAGCAGGCCGAGGTGCACTTGCCGCAGTCCTGGCAGGAAAACACGTCATGGGCGGCCACGATGTCCCGGATGGCAGCCGGCAGGTCGGCCACGGGTTCCGGCCGGGAGGCGGTCTGGACCGGGCTTTTGCCGAGGCGCTTCAGGTCTTCGGAAAAATCGGAAAGGAATTTCTCCAGGCCATCGGAATCCTCGGGGGTGAAGGTGGCGAACCGCAGCCTCTCAGTTCCCAGGCCCAGAAGGTCCAGGATTTTGCGGGTGGCGGCCACATTGTTGTCGGCGTTGTCCGACCCCACGCCGTAACGGCAGGTCCCCTTGGAGCAACCCGCCATGGCCACGCCGTCCGCCCCCATCTCAAAGGGCTTGAAAAGCAGGGCCTTGCTGATCCGCCCCGAACAGGGGATGCGCACCATTTTCACCCCGGGGGCAATGGGCCGGCGCAGGTCCTGAAGGGTCTGGAACGCTGCGTGGGGGCCCCACACGCACAAAAAAAGAATGATCTTGGGCTCCACTTATCGGTGCTCCTTAACCTTTATCGTTTTCCAGGGCGGCTGTTATATAACCGCCCCGGGTTCCGTTCGGGGGGGCCAGGATTTCCTCCAGCATCTGCTCCAGGTAGGCCTGGTCCCGGTAGGGACTGTCCGACGCGTTGGACGGGCACACGGAAATGCAGTTGCCGCAACCCTTGCACAGGGCCTCATCCACCACGGCGTGCCACCCTCCCACTTCGTTTCTCCGGAAAGAGATAGCCTGGAATGGACAGGCTTCCAGGCAACGGCCGCAGCCCCGGCACTGGATGGGGTCCACCACCACGGTGTATCCTTTGGAATGGCGGGGTCCACGGGGCATGACGGCCGCAGCCAGCACTGCGGCGGACTGGCCCTTTTTCCTCTCCGAAACGTGGATGCCCGGGGGATTGGCCACGTACATGCCGGCCACGGAGGTGGCCCCGGGCATGAGGTAGGGCAGCCCGCCCTCCCCGGCCTTCTGGATGCCGAAACGCACCTCTCGGGGGCCCAGGCCTTCCTGGGGCATGTAGGGGATGGAACGGATGGCATCCTGGTCCATGATGACCGCCCCCACGGTGAGGGTTCTCTCCCCTCCATCCTGGGAGGACACGGTCACCTGGAAGTTGCCCAGGGTGCCGGAAAGCTCAGTGACCCGGGAGTCCGGGAACCCTTGGATGTCAGCCACGGCATCTTCCCCGGCGTCAAAGGACGGTCCGAAAAAGAAGACGTCCAGGCCCGCCTGGGCCAGGCACTGGGCGCTGGTCTGGGCTGCCTCGCTCTGGCCGATGACCAGGGTGGTGAAATTGTAGTTCCTGGGCGGAGTGGGAAGGCGCCGGAGAAGATCCACCCGGGCAAGAGAGCGCTCCAGAAGGCCAGTGAACAGGGACAGGGAGGTTTCCGGGGCGTCCCTCACCAGCCGAAGGGCCTCGCCCCGGATGTTGCAGGTGTCCACCATGGAACGGCCCACGCCGGTCCCTGTGA